>NZ_MUYZ01000144.1:0-16048 GCF_003013775.1 Micromonospora sp. MH33 | reverse complement strand
CGCGGCGGCCGACGCCCCGGGTGGCCCCGGCGGGGGCACCACCCCGACCGGGCCCGTGGACGACGCCATCCCGGCGCGCGCCCGAACGGACGGGACCGCAGCCGGTCCGGGCGGCGCCGGAGCCGCGGACGGCGACCGGCTCGGCCGCCAACGGACGAGAACCGTTGCCCCACGCACCGCAGCATCAGGCGACGACGCCGCAGACGGCCGGGCCACGGACACCGCCCCGACACCGGCCGGCGCCGGACGGGCAACCGCCAGGTCGGGGGCGACGAGTACCACCGTCACGAGGGCCGCCCCGGCCCGGTTCGACAGGATCCACACGCCCCGCACTCTGCCGGCCCCCGCACCGCCCCCGCGACCACCCGACCTTCGCCATTGTGGACAACCGCCCACCTGTGGACGCACCCCCACGCGCGGGACGGATCTGCTACCGGCGCCCCGCCTATGCTGGCCGCGTGACGAAGGACTGGTACGCCTGGCACACCGACTACGACCAGCCGGACTCCGCCCTGTCCCGACGGCTCGCCGAGGTGCGGGACCGCATCGCGGAGGCGCTGGACAGCGCGCCGCCCGGGCCGCTGCGGGCGATCAGCCTCTGCGCGGGCCAGGGCCGGGACCTGATCCCGGTGCTGGCCGCCCACCCTCGCGGCCGCGACGTGACGGCCCGCCTGGTCGAGCTGGACCCGCGCAACGCCGAGGTGGCCCGGCGCGCCGCCGCCGAGGCGGGGCTGACCGGCGTGCAGGTGGTGGTCGGGGACGCGGCGCTGACCGACCGGTACGCCGGTCTCGTGCCGGCGGACCTCGTCCTGGCCTGCGGGATCTTCGGCAACATCACCGACGCCGACATCCGGGCGACCGTGCGGCACTGCGCCTCGCTCTGCGCCACCGGCGGCACGGTCTTCTGGACCCGGCACCGCCGCGAACCGGACCTGGTGCCCGCGATCTGCGACTGGTTCGCCGAGGAGGGCTTCGCGCCGGTCACGGTGAGCAGCCCGGCCGACGGGGTGGGCGTCGGCGTGCACCGCTTCACCGGCCCGCCCCGCCCGCTGGAGCCGGGCGCGGCGATGTTCGACTTCACCGGCTCCGACCGCCTGACCCATCCGTGAGCCAGCCGAGGAGCAGCGACATGACCACTGTGGACGACGTCAGCCGGCCCTCCCGGGTCGCGGAGCCGGACGAGGCGATCAGTGCCGAGGAACTCCAGTTGGCCGCGCGCAACCACGGCATCCCGCTGGAGGCGCTGCGCTACGACGTGACCCCGGCGGGCCTGCACTACCTGCTCATCCACTACGACATCCCGGACGTCGACCCGGCGGCCCACGCGCTGACCGTGGGCGGCGCGGTCGACCGTCCGCTCCGCCTCGACCTGGCGGCGCTGCGGGAGCGGCCCCGGGTCACCCACCGGGTCACCCTGGAGTGCGCGGGGAACGGCCGCGCGCTGCTGCACCCCCGCCCGGTCAGCCAGCCGTGGCTGGTGGAGGCGGTGGGCAACGCCGAGTGGACCGGCACCCCGCTGGCCCCGCTGCTGCGCGAGGCCGGGCTGGCCGACGACGCGGTGGACGTGGTCTTCACCGGCGCCGACCACGGGGTGGAGCGCGGCGTCGAGCAGGACTACCAGCGGGCGCTGCCGGTGGCGGACGCGCTGCGCGAGGAGGTGCTGCTGGCGTACGAGATGAACGGCGCTCCCCTGCTGCCGCAGCACGGCGCGCCGCTGCGGCTGATCGTGCCCGGCTGGTACGGCATGGCGCACGTCAAGTGGCTGCGCGACGTCCGGGTGCTGACCGAGCCGTTCGACGGCTACCAGAACGCGGTGGCGTACCGGCTTCGGCAGGACGCCGACGACCCGGGCGTGCCGGTGACCCGGATCGAGCCCCGCGCCCTGGTCCGCCCGCCGGGCTTCCCGGACTTCATGTCACGGACCCGGGTGCTGCGGCCGGGGCCGTGCACCGTGGACGGTCGGGCCTGGTCGGGGCACGCGCCGGTGACGGCCGTCGAGGTGACCTTCGACGGCGGTACGACGTGGGTGCCGGCGACGCTGGACGAGCACACCGGGGGCGCGTGGGCGTGGCGGCGGTGGCAGGTGTCGTGGCGGGCGACGCCGGGGCGGCACGTGCTGGGCGCCCGGGCGGTCGACGCCTCCGGGCGCACCCAGCCGGTCGAGCAGCCGTGGAACCGGGGCGGGTTCGCGAACAACCTGGTGCAGCGGGTCGAGGTGGTCGTGCTGGCGGAGTGATCCGCCTCGGGCGGCGGGCCGGCCGGCCCGCCGGCCCGGGTCAGCCGCCGAATCCGGAGTCTGCGGGAAGCGAGATGTCGGGCTTTTCGAGCTCTTCCACATTGACGTCCTTGAACGTCATTACCCGGACATTCTTGACAAACCGGGCGGGGCGGTACATGTCCCACACCCAGGCGTCGTGCATCTCGACCTCGAAGTAGACCTCGCCGTCCGAGTTACGCACGTGCAGGTCGACCTGGTTCGCCAGGTAGAAGCGGCGCTCGGTCTCCACCACGTAGGAGAACTGGCGGACAATGTCGCGGTACTCCCGGTAGAGCTGCAGCTCCATCTCGGTCTCGTACTTCTCGAGATCTTCCGCGCTCATCGCACTCCGCCTTCCATGACCACATCTTCCCCCACCGGCGCCGGAGGTCGCGGCTGCTCGCCCAACGCCACGCCGACGGTACCCCCTGGCGCGCCGGAGCGCTCCATCGGCTCGTCCCGGCCATCGGCGAAGGCATCCTCCGGGGCGCCGAAGAGCGCCTCGTCGGGGCTGCCGGCAGCCGGCCGGCGGGAGCGGGGCGGCCGCCCGTCCCGTCCGGAGACGGTGGCCACGTTCACGTACGAGAAGCGGTGCTCCCGGCAGGGCCCCAGCTCGCGCAGCGCGGCGCTGTGCTCCGGGGTGATGTAGCCCTTGTGCTCGGCGAAGCCGTAGCCCGGGTACCGCTCGTCCAGCTCCACCATGATCCGGTCCCGGGTGACCTTGGCCAGCACGCTCGCCGCCGCCACACAGGCGGCCACCCGGTCCCCCTTCCAGACCGCCAGCCCGGGCACATCCAGCCCGTCCACGCCGAAGCCGTCGGTCAGCACGTATTCCGGGCGGGTGCTCAGCGAGGCGAGCGCCCGGCGCATGGCGGCCAGGTTGCACACGTGCAGCCCGCGCGCGTCGACCTCGTCGGCGGGGATGACCACCACGGCGTACGCCAGGGCCCGCGCCACCACCTCGTCGTAGACCCGCTCCCGGGCCGCCGGGGTGAGCAGCTTGGAGTCGGCCAGCTCGTCGATCTCGCCGCGCCGCCCCTCGGGCAGCACCGCGGCGGCGGCCACCAGCGGCCCCGCGCAGGCGCCCCGGCCGGCCTCGTCGGCGCCGGCCACGTGCCGGAAGCCGCGCCGTTGCAGGGCCCGCTCCAGCGCGTAGAGGCCGCCGTCGCGCCGCACCACGGTGCGCGGCGGGGTCAGCACGGGCCACCTCCGGCGAGCGCCCGGGCGAGGCGGTCCGGCAGGTCCGGCGGGTAGTAGCGCTCGGGCGTCCCGGCCAGCTCGTCGACCGACCACCAGCGGTGGCCGTGCACGCTGGCCTGCTCGATCTCGTCGAAGCCCGCCGTGTCGACCTCCCAGCTGGGCACCCGGACCAGGAAGAACTCCTGCTCCTGCCGGTACCAGACCCCGTCGAACGGGAACTCGACCGTCTCGGCCCAGACCGGCGGGCCCAGCTCGGCCGGGGCGAGCCGCAGCCCGGTCTCCTCGGCCAGCTCGCGGGCCGCGCCCGTGGCCGGGGTCTCGCCCGGGTCGAGGCCGCCGCCCGGAGTGAACCAGTAGCGGTGGCCCGGCCGGGCCGGATCACTGCCCTCGAACAGCAGCACCCGGTCGGACGCGTCGACGAGCAGCACCCGGGCCGCACGACGAGGGGTGTAGACGGTCACCGCCCAAGCCTGCCAGACGCCTCCGACGAACGCCCACGCCCTCCGGGTCAGGGATTGGGGATGCCGTCGAACTGCTTCGGCACGCTGAGCCAGGTCGCCCGGCCGACCGGCCAGAAGATCGTGAAGGCACGCCCGACCACCTGGTCCTCGGGGATGGTGGCCTCGGTGATGTCCTCGCCGGACTGCTGCCAATGCTCCAGCGAGTCCCCGGAGGCCTCCCGGTGGTCGCCCATCACCCAGAGCCGGCCCTTCGGCACGGTGACGTCGAAGTCCTGGTCGGCGGGCTTGTTGCCGGGGAAGATGAACGGCTCGTCGATCGCCTTGCCGTTGATGATCAGCCGTTCCTGCGGGCCGGTGCGGTCGCAGCAGACCACATGGTCGCCACCGACCCCGATCACCCGCTTGATGAAGTCCTCGCCCTCCGGATTGCCGCTCCACTCGGTGGGCGCCTTGAAGACGATCACCTCGCCCCGGTGCGGCGAGCGGAAGTCGTAGACCAGCTTGTTGACCAGCACCCGATCGTCGATCTTGAGGGTGTTCTCCATGGACGGCGAGGGGATGAAGAAGGTCTGCAGCACGAAGGCACGAACCAGCACTGCGACCAGGATCGCCACGCCCAGGAGGATGGGCAGCTCCTTCCAGAAGGAGCTGCGCGGCTTCTCGGTCTGCTCGTCAATCACGGGTGGAGCCTACGTTGCCGGCCGTGGCGCAGTCGCCCCGAACGCGCGAGAACGGAGAGCGTGGCCGTGACCGGGAGGATGAGGACGACGCCGCCCACCGGGTCGGGATCCACCGGGGCGGGCCGGGCCGGCGCGGCGTTGGGTCGCGGCAGGTCGGCGAAGGTCTCCGGGACCGGCAGGGTGGTCCATCGCTGGGACGGCCAGACGATCATGAAGGCGCGGCCGACCACGTTGTCGATCGGCACAGGACCCTGGCACCGGGCGTCCTGCGAGACCAGCCGGTGGTCGCCCATCACGAAGATCTGCCCCGGCGGCACGACGATCTCGGTGAACTGCCGGGAGCGGCACTCCTTCGGATTCGGCGGCAGATCGACCGGCGAGTCCTCGGAGACGTATCCCCGCTCGTCCAGCGGCACGCCGTTGACCACGACGCGACCCTTGTCGCAGCACCAGACCCGGTCGCCGGGCACCCCGATGACCCGCTTGATGAAGTCCTTCTCGCCGGGGCGGCTGATGCCGACCAGGTCGCCGAGGGTGCGGCCGACCTTGCCGGCGAAGTTGGTCGGCGGCGCGGGGGCCTCCTGGGCGACCCACCTGTCCGTGCCGCGGAAGACCACGACCTCGCCGCGGACCGGGTCGCGGACGTCGTAGACGACCTTGTTGACCAGCACCCGGTCGCCGATGAGCAGGGTGTTCTCCATCGACCCGGACGGGATGAAGAACGCCTGGAGCAGGAAGGTGCGGATCAGCACCGCGAGGCAGAAGGCCACGACGAGGAGCAGGGGCAGTTCCTGCCAGAGCGGCATCTGCCGACGGGTGCGCCGGGCTCGCCGGCGCCACGGGTCGACGGTGCCGTCCTCGTCAAGCATCTGCACCATGCCACTCTCCGGTCCGCGGAAACGCCACTACCGCCCGGGAGTCCCCTCGGAGACCCCACGGGCGGTAGTGGACCGCTTCGCGCCGTCCGGCTGCGCCCGCAACGAACAGGGTAATGCGATCCTGTCGATACGACATCCGCGCAGCTCGGCGGCGTGGCGAACGAAAATTCAGCTCGCCGGCTGCTTCTCGCGCAGCTCCTTGATCTTGGCCTTCTTGCCCCGCAGCTCGCGCAGGTAGTAGAGCTTGGCGCGCCGCACGTCACCGCGGGTCACGACCTCGATCCGGTCGAGGGCCGGGCTGTTCAGCGGGTAGGTCCGCTCCACACCCACCCCGAAGCTGACCTTGCGGACCGAGAAGGTCTCGCGCAGACCGTCACCCTGGCGGCGGATGACGACGCCCTGGAAGATCTGGACCCGGGACCGGTTGCCCTCGACAACCCGCGCGTGCACCTTGACGGTGTCACCGGCGCGGAAGTCGGGCAGGTCAACGCGCTTCGACTGGGCGTCAAGGGCGTCCAGGATGTTCATCGCTGCGTCCTCGTGAGGCTCACGGCGCACCGTCAGTCGATGCGCGGATGGGTGATTCTGACCCCCGGGTGGTGGCCGGCGACGCCGACCCCGGTCGAGGGTCCTCGCAGCCGCCCACGGCGTGGGCGGATGCGGCAACCCCTCTACTTTGCCACATCCTCCGGCCGCGGCTGAAATCCACCCCGGTCCAGTGCCGCCCGGTCCCGCCTGTCCAGGCTCTCCGGGTGCAGCGCGGCGATCATGTCGGGGCGCCGGGCCGCCGTCCGCAGCAGCGCCTCGTCGCGCCGCCAGCGGGCGATCCTCCCGTGGTCGCCGGAGCGGAGCACCTCGGGCACCTCGTGCCCGCGCCAGTTCGCCGGCTTGGTGTACATCGGGGCTTCCAGCAGCCCGTGGGCGTGCGACTCCTCGTCCAGCGAGCCGGCGTTGCCGAGCACCCCGGGCAGCAGCCGGGTGACCGCCTCCAGGATGACCAGCACGGCCACCTCGCCACCGAAGAGCACGTAGTCGCCGAGGGACACCTCGGTCACCCGCATCCGGCCCGCCGCGTGGTCGAGCACCCGCTGGTCGATGCCCTCGTAGCGGCCGCAGGCGAAGAGGAGGTGCGACTCGGCGGCCAGCTCGTGCGCCATGGCCTGGGTGAACGGGACGCCGGCCGGCGAGGGGACGAGTAGCCGGGGCAGGGTGTGCCCGTCCGGGCTCAGCTCGTGGGGGGCCAGGGCGTCGAGCGCCTCGCCCCACGGCTCCGGCCGCATCACCATGCCGGGCCCGCCGCCGTAGGGGGTGTCGTCGACCGTGCGGTGCACGTCGTGGGTCCAGGTCCGCAGATCGTGTACGGCCAGCCGCAGCGTGCCGCTCGCCCGAGCCTTGCCGATCAGCGACAGGTCCAGCGGGGCGAAGTACTCGGGGAAGATCGACACGATGTCGACACGCATCAGGGCGTGGCTCCAGTCAGAGGTCGAGCAGCCCCGCGGGCGGCTCCACCACCACGCGGCCGCCCGGCAGGTCGACCTCGGGCACGATCGCCTTGACGAACGGGATGAGCGCGCTCCGCCCGTCGGGACGCCGCAGCACCAGCAGGTCGGAGGCGGGGGCGTGGTCGATCCGGGCCACCTCGCCCAGCCGCTCGCCGGCCGGGGTCACCACGGCCAGGCCGACCAACTGGTGGTCGAGGAACTCCTCCGGGTCCTCGGGCGCGGCGACGTCGGCGCTGTCCACGCCGAGCAGGGTGCCGCGCAGCGCCTCGGCGGCGTCGCGGTCCAGCACGCCCTCGAAGGCGACCAGCAGCCGCCCCTGGTGCCAACGGGCGGACTCGATGGTCAGCTTGTCCGGCACCCGGTAGGCGCCGGGCTCCGGGGGCGCGACCGCGCCAGGGTCGGTGACCAGCACCGACCCTGGCGCGAACCGTGCTTCGGGCTCATCGGTCCGCACCTCCACGGTGACCTCACCGCGGATGCCGTGCGGCTTGCCGATCCGGCCGACGATGAGAAGCATCAGTACGAGTCGACGATGTCGACGCGCACCCCGCGCCCACCGATGGAGCCGATCACCTGGCGCAGCGCCTTGGCGGTCCGACCGGACCGCCCGATCACCGTGCCGAGGTCCTCCGGGTGCACGCGGACCTCGAGCCGCTTGCCCCGACGGGAGTCGACCATGCGCACCCGGACGTCGTCCGGGTGGTCGACGATCCCCTTGACCAGGTGCTCCAGGGCGGGACGCAGCGCCATGTCAGGCCTGCTCGCCGGACTCGGCACCGGTCTGCTCCTCGGCCTTCGGCGCCTCGGCCTCGGCAGCCGGGGCCTGGGCCTTGGCGGCCTTCTTGGCCGGCGCCGGGGTCTCCGCCACGCCGGCGGCGGCCTTCGCCTCGGCCTCGTACGCCGCCTTGCGGTCGGCCCGCTCCGGGGCGACCTTCAGCGGCGGCGGGGCCGGCAGGCCCTTGAACTTCTGCCAGTCACCGGTCAGCTCCAGCAGGCGCTGCACGGCCTCGCTCGGCTGCGCGCCGACCGACAGCCAGTACTGGACCCGCTCCGACTTGACCTCGATCACCGAAGGGTCCTCCTTCGGCTGGTACACACCGACGAACTCGATCGCGCGACCGTCACGCTTGGTGCGCGAGTCGGCGACGACGATGCGGTACTGCGGGTTGCGGATCTTGCCCATCCGCAGGAGCCGGATCTTTACGGCCACAGTTGTTTCGCTCCTGTTGCGATCTCACCGGCCCGGTACGGGCGGTGTGGCGGGTGAGCGCCGACCGGCACAGTGGGGTTTGGGCCGGAGACTGCTCGGTTAACTGGCGACGCGCCCGGGTTAGAGGGCGCCGGACGCGCGCCGGATACCAGCGACCCATTCTGCCATGTCCGGACCCGATCTCTCACACCGGACCCGGACAGCTCACCCGGGTCGCCCACCACGGTGACGAACGACACGGGTTCAGCGCACCGGCGGGCGATCCCAGCCGGGCGGCAGTTCGTCCGGTACGTCCCAGTCGGCGGGCGGGGTGAAGTCGCACCAGGTGCCGTCGAAGGGGAACTCGCCGGCCTCGGCGATCCGGATCACCCGCTCCCCCTCGGCCCGGACCGCCTTCTCGTCGGTGACCCAGTAGTGCCCGGGAAAGGCGAGGCGCTCGACGAACTCGTCCTCGTCCTTCCACTCCCAGCTCAGGTCGAAGTGGACCACCACGTCGAGGTCCTGGTCGACCATGTCCACCCCGGCGACCGCGCCGTCGTCCCAGCGGACGCCGGGCTCCTCCAGGTTGACGTACCAGTTCTGGAAGCGGCCCCGCTCGTCCCGGAACCACCAGACCGAGTGGGCCGCGCCGGTGGGCAGGAACTTCAGCACCGGCGGTCCGCTCCAGCGCCCCCGGGCCAGCCGGTAGGTGGAGGTGATCCACTCGGCGAAGGGCACCGCCCGCATGCCCAGCCCCGCCTCGGTCACCTCGTGCGCCACCGGCGTGTTCCGGGCCACCCAGAGCAGCAGGCCCCGGTCGTCGTCGCGCACCACGCGGGCCGGCCGGACCCAGCCGATCCGGCCGTGCCGCACGTTCCGGTGCATGATCAGCCGACCCGGCGCGAACCGGTCGGCCGGGCCGGCCGGCCGCACCTCAGTAGGCGCGGGCCAGGACGGCGACCAGGTCGGGTTCGTCCTCGGAGTCCGGCACCGAGCCGTCGGCCCGCAGCAGGCACCGGACGGTGACGCCCTGGCCGTTCGCCTCGGCCTCGCCCTGGACACCGACCGCCGACCACGGCACCTTGGCCCAGCCGGTGGAGGCCGCCTCGATCGCCTCGGCCAGCGTGCCGACCTCGACGGTGCGGGACTGCCGGAACGCCAGCGCCTGGTCGTGCAGCGCCTGCTGGTCCGCCTCCAGCGCGGCGAGCACCGCGCCCACCACGTCGGCGACCGCGACCGGCGCCTTCGAGCCGTCCGTACGCCGGACCACGACCGCGTTGCCGGCGGCCAGGTCGCGGGGGCCGACCTCGACGCGCACCGGGTAGCCGCGCAGCTCGGCATCGACGGCGCGGCGGCCGAACGCGGTGTCGGTCCGGTCGTCCAACGCGACCCGGACCCCGGCGTCGCGCAGCGCGTCGCGGAGCTTGGCCGCCGCCTCGCCCACGCCCTCGCCGTCCTTGACGATCATCACGTACGCCTGGATCGGCGCCAGCTTCGGCGGCACCCGCAGGCCGTTGTCGTCGCCGTGGCACATGATCAGGCCACCGAGCATCCGGGTCGAGGTGCCCCAGGAGGTGGTCCACGCGTGCTCCCGGCCGCCCTCGGCCGAGGAGTAGCTGATGTCGAACGCCTTGGCGAAGTTCTGGCCCAGCTCGTGGCTGGTGCCCAGCTGGAGCGCCTTGCCGTCGCCCATCATGCCTTCGCAGGTGTAGGTGGCGGTCGCGCCCGCGAAGCGCTCGCGGGCCGTCTTCAGGCCGACCACCACCGGGATGCCGAGCACGTTGACCATCAGGTCCTCGTACGCCTCGTGCAGGATCCGGCGGGCGTAGGCCCGGGCGTCCTCACGGGTGGCGTGCGCGGTGTGCCCCTCCTGCCAGAGGAACTCGCTGGTACGCAGGAAGATCCGGGGGCGCAGCTCCCAGCGGACCACGTTCGCCCACTGGTTCAGCAGCAGCGGCAGGTCCCGGTAGGAGTCGATCCACTTGGCCATGAACTCGCCGATCACCGTCTCGCTGGTGGGGCGGACCACCACCGGCTCGGCGAGCTGCTTGCCACCACCGTGGGTGACCACGGCCAGCTCCGGCGAGAAGCCCTCGACGTGCTCGGCCTCGCGCTTGAGGTAGCTCTCGGGGATGAAGAGCGGGAAGTACGCGTTCTCCGCGCCGGCCGCCTTGATCCGGGCGTCCATCTCGGCCTGCATCCGCTCCCAGATGGCGTAGCCCGCCGGTCGGATGACCATGGTGCCCCGCACCGGGCCGTTGTCGGCCAGCTTCGCCTTGGCGATCAGGTCCTGGTACCAGCGGGGAAAGTCCTCCGCACGGGGAGTGAGCACGCGTGCCATGACCGCACATCCTATGCGCCGGGCGGGCCGCCGCTGCGCCCGGGAGTCGGCGCACGCCGTGTCGCGCCGCCCGACCGTAGACTCCGACGGCGATGGGTGAGCTTCCGAACGACGGCTCCGGGCCGCCGCGCGGCGTCCGACGCGCCGAGCCGGAGTCATCGAACGACGGCTCCGGGTCGCCGCGCGGCGTCCGACGCGCCGAGCCGGAGGCGTCGAAACAACGGCTGCGGGACGCGATCGTGGACGCCGCCCGCGCGCAGGCGATCGCCGCCGGCTGGGACGGCGTGCGGATGGGCGGGGTGGCGCAGGCCGCCGGGGTGAGCCGGCAGACCGTCTACAACGAGTTCGGCAGCAAGGCCGGCCTGGCCGAGGCGCTCGCCCGGCGCGAAGTGGACCGGTTCGTCGGCGAGGTCCGGGCGGCCCTGGCGGCGCACGGCCCCGACGTGCGGGCGGCGGCGTACGCGGCCATCCGGCACACCCTCGCCGCGGCCGCGGACAACCCGCTGGTCAAGGCGATCCTGACCAGCGCCCGGGGCGGCTCCGACGAGCTGCTGCCCTACCTGACGACCCGGTCCGGGCTGGTGCTCGCCGAGTCGTCCGCGGCTCTGCTGGAGTGGGCCGGCCGGTACCTGCCGGAGGGCGACCCGGCGGCCCTGGCGTTCGCCGCCGACACCATCGTCCGCCTGGTGGTCAGCCACATCGTGCTCCCCCAGTCGCCCGTCGACGACACCGCCGACCAACTGGCCGACCTGGCCCTGCACCTCTTCCACACCGCGGCCACCCGGCCAGCGGGTTGATCAAGGAGTTCGCGTCCGGAATGACCCGTCCGCTGACGCACACTTCCTGATCAACGAGGAGAGGGGAGGACGCGGCCGCGCAGGACGATGCGGGACGGGGCGCGGACCACGCGCAGGTCGCGGCGCGGGTCCTCGGGGTAGACGGTCAGGTCGGCCAGGCCACCCTCGACCAGGCCGGGGAAGCCGAGCCACTCCCGGGCCCGCCAGGAGGCGGCCGCGAGAACGTCCTCGGCGGACATGCCGGCCTGCTCGTGCAGGAGCAGCATCTCCTCGGCGGCCAACCCGTGGTCGATGCCACCGCCCGCGTCGGTGCCCACGTAGATCGGCACCCCCGCCTCGTGCGCGGCGCGGACCACCTCGGGGAAGCGGTCGCGCAGGGCGATCATGTGGTCGGCGTACCCGGGGAACTTCGCGCGGGCCTGGTCGGCGATGTGGCCGAAGGTACGGATGTTGATCATCGTGGGCACCAGCGCGGTGCGCTGCCGGGCCATCAGGTCGATCAGGTCGAGGCTCAGCCCGGTGCCGTGCTCCACCGAGTCCACCCCGGCCCGCACCATGATCTCCACGGCCGACTCGGAGAAGGTGTGCACGGCCGCGCGTGCCCCGGCGGCGTGCGCGGCGGCGACCGCCGCGGTCAGGGTGTCGGCGTCCCAGGCCGGCGCGAGGTCGCCCACCCCGCGGTCGATCCAGTCGCCGACCAGCTTGACCCAGCCGTTGCCGGCGGCGGCCTGCGCGGCGACCGTCGCGGCCACCTCGGCCGCGCCGACCTCCACCCCGATGTCGCGCAGGTAGCGCTTCGGCGGCGCGACATGCCGGCCGGCGCGGGCCAGCCGCGGCAGGTCCGGCTCGTCGTCGAGTTCCGGGTACGGGTACGGCGAGCCGGCGTCGCGGATGGCCAGCACCCCGGCGTCCCGGTCGGTGCGGGCCAGCTCGCGGGCTTGGTCGAGGGAGGTGATCGGGGCGCCGCCGCGGGCGATGCCGATGTGGCAGTGGGCGTCGGTCAGGCCGGGCAGCACGAAGCCGCCGTCCACGACCGTCTCGGCGCCGGGCACCGGTTCGAAGGTGACCCGGTCGCCGACCAGCCAGATGTCCCGGACCTCGTCGTCCGGCAGGAGCACACCGCGCACATGCAGAGCCATGTGCACAGTCCTACCGGATCACACTCGCGAGCGCGTCACGAGCCCGCCGCGGTACGCCGACGGCCCCGCCCCACAGGGTTGGGACGGGGCCGTCGGCACGCGGTCAGCGGGGACCCTTGTCACCGCCCTTGCCGAGCTTGTTGAAGTCGATCTTCGGCAGCTTGAAGCCCGGCGGCAGGCCCTGGCCGCCGGCCAGGTCGCCCGGGTCCAGCCCCGGCGGGAGCTGCGGCATGCCGCCCGGGAAGCCGCCCGGCACCCCGGCGCCGGTGCGCGGCCGCCCGCCGCCCTTGGTGCCCTTGCGCTTGTTCTTCGGCGACTTGGTCGCCTTGCGCCGGCCGCCACCGGGCAGGCCCATCATGCCGCCCATCTGCTTCATCATCTTCTGCGCGTCGGCGAAGCGGTTGAGCAGCTGGTTGACGTCCATCACGGTGACCCCGGACCCGCTCGCGATGCGGGCCCGGCGGGAGCCGTTGATGATCTTCGGGGTGGTGCGCTCGGCCGGGGTCATCGACCGGATGATCGCGGTGACCCGGTCGAAGTGCTTGTCGTCCAGCTCGGCGAGCTGGTCCTTCATCTGCCCCATGCCGGGCATCATGGCCAGCACGTTGGCGATCGGGCCCATCCGCCGGACCGCGATGAGCTGGTCGAGGAAGTCCTCCAGGGTGAACTGCTCGCCGCCCATCAGCTTGGCGGTCATCTTCTCCTTCTGATCGGCGTCGAAGGCCTGCTCGGCCTGCTCGATCAGAGTGAGGACGTCGCCCATGCCGAGGATCCGGCTGGCCATCCGGTCGGGGTGGAAGACGTCGAAGTCCTCCAGCTTCTCGCCGGTGGAGGCGAACAGGATCGGCTGCCCGGTGACCTCCCGGACCGACAGCGCGGCACCACCGCGGGCGTCGCCGTCGAGCTTGGAGAGGACCACGCCGGTGATGCCGACGCCGTCGCGGAACGCCTCGGCGGTGCGGACCGCGTCCTGACCGACCATCGCGTCGATGACGAAGATGACCTCGTCGGGCTGGACCGCGTCGCGGATGTCCGCGGCCTGCTGCATCATCTCGGCGTCGATGCCGAGCCGGCCGGCGGTGTCGACGATGACGATGTCGCGGGCGGCCCGCTTGGCGTGCTCGATCGAGTCGCGCGCGACCTGCACGGGGTTGCCGACGCCGTTGCCGGGCTCCGGGGCGTACACCTCGACGCCGGCCCGGCCACCGAGCACCTGGAGCTGCCCGACGGCGTTGGGGCGCTGGAGGTCCGCGGCGACCAGCAGCGGCTGGTGGCCCTGGGCCTTGAGCCAGCGCGCCAGCTTGCCGGCGAGGGTGGTCTTGCCGGAGCCCTGGAGGCCGGCCAGCATGATCACGGTCGGCGGGTGCTTGGCGAACTGGAGCCGCCGCCCCTCGCCGCCGAGGACGTTGATCAGCTCCTCGTTGACGATCTTGACGATCTGCTGGGCCGGGTTGAGCGCCTGGGAGACCTCGGCGCTGCGCGCCCGCTCCTTGACGTTCGCGATGAAGCCCTTGACCACCGGCAGGGCGACGTCGGCCTCCAGCAGCGCCATGCGGATCTCGCGCGCGGTGGCGTCGATGTCGGCGTCGGTGAGCCGACCCTTGCCACGGAGCTTGGTGAAGATCCCGGACAGGCGGTCACTCAAGGTGTCAAACACGCGAACATCCCGTTTGTCGGTTTGGCGAGCACAGTCGGCCGGCACGCACACGTCCGGCTACCCGCAAGGGTAACGGTCCCGCCCTCGCACTGCTTCCCGCCGGCCCGACCCCCACCAGGAGATCACGACCGCCCGCGCCGCCGGTCGATCACGACGCGACCAGGCCCGACTGGTACGCGAAGACCACCAGCTGAGCCCGGTCCCGGGCGCCCAGCTTGACCATGGCCCGGCTGACGTGGGTCCGCGCGGTGGCCGGGCTGACCACCAGCCGCTCGGCGATCTCGACGTTGCTCAGCCCCTCGCCGACCAGCCCCACCACCTCGCGTTCCCGGTCGGTGAGGGTCCCGAGCCGGGGGTGCGGGCGGGGCACCCGGGCCGGCCGGGTGGCGAACTCCCGCACCACCCGCCGGGTCACCGACGGGGAGAGCAGTGCCTCCCCCTCGGCGACCAGCCGGATCGCCCGCAGCAGCTCGGCCGGGCGGGTGTCCTTGGTGAGGAAGCCGCTGGCACCGTGCCGGAGCGCGTCGAAGACGTACTCGTCCAGTTCGAAGGTGGTCAGCACGACCACCCGGGTACCGGTCAGCGCTGGGTCGGCGACGATCCGACGGGTCGCCTCGATGCCGTCGACGCCGGGCATCCGCACGTCCATGAGCACCACGTCGGGGCGTTCCCGGCGGGCCGCCTCGACGGCGGCGAGCCCGTCGGCGGCCTCGCCGACCACGGTGAGGTCGTCCTCGCTCTCCACCAGGGCGCGCAGCCCGATCCGGACCAGGTCCTGGTCGTCGGCGAGCAGCACCCGGATCATGTGACCTCCTCCACGGGCAGTGTGGCCGACACCCGGAAGCCGCCGGCGGAGGCGGGGCCGGCGGTGAACGAACCGCCGAGCGCGGTGACCCGCTCCCGCATGCCGGCCAGCCCGTACCCACCGGCCCGGCCCGCCGGCGCGGCCGCGCCGCGGCCGGTGTCGGTGACCTCCACGGCGACCTCGGTGGGCGCGTACCGCAACCGGACGGTGGCGGTGGCCGGGCCGGCGTGCCGCAGCACGTTGGTCAGCGCCTCCTGCACCACCCGGTAGGCGGCCAGGTCCGCGGCGACCGGGAGCGGGCGCGGCGCCCCCTCCACCTCGACGGTGACCGGGAGCCCGGCGCCGGCCAGCCGCTCGCGCAACTGCGGGAGCTGGGCCAGCCCGGGCGCGGGGGCGCGCTCGTCGGCGGCCTCGTCGCGGCGGACCACGGTCAGCGTCACCCGCAACTCGTCGAGCGCCTCCTTGCTGGTCCGGCTGATCGCGGTGAGCGCCGCCTCGGCCTGCTCGGGCTTGCGGGCCAGCAGGTGCAGGGCGATCTCGGCCTGCAGGTGGATGGCGGCGAGCCCGTGCCCGACCACGTCGTGCACCTCCCGCGCCACCCGCAGCCGCTCGGCGTCGGCCAGCCGGCGCGCCTCGTCGGTGCGGCTGCGCGCCGCGTTCTCCCGGCCCAGCCGCACGGTGACCCCCACGGCGAACGGCACCACCACCCAGGCGGCGGCCGGCATGAGTCCGACCAGGCCGGGCGGGCGCACCCCGACGAAGACGTGCGTGAGCAGCACGAGCAGGGCCACGCCGTTGGCCACCGCCGCGACCCGCACCGGCCGGTGCGCGGCCGTGGTGTAGACAGCGACGAGGAACGACAGCAGGATCGGGCCGTACGGGTAGCCGAGCACCAGGTACGCGGTGCTCGCCGCGGTGACCACGGCCAGGGTGGCCAGCGGCCAGCGCCGGCGGACGGCCACCGCGAGCGCGGCCACCACGACCAGCGGATAGGTGGCCCGGCCGATCCCCACGCCCTGGTTGAGGCCGGCCGGCGCGGTGCCGGCCAGCCCGATCACCAGCAGGGCCAGGGCGATGAGGCCGTCCAGGAGCCGGCGGCCCCGGTCGCCACGCTCGCGGTCCACGTCCCCTCCCCCGCCCCG
>NZ_MUYZ01000143.1:0-16075 GCF_003013775.1 Micromonospora sp. MH33 | reverse complement strand
GGCCGCCCCGGGCGGGTTCGCCGCCCCCGGCCAGCCCGGATCCGGCGGCCCGCAGCCCTGGGACCCGTACCGGACGGATCCGGCCGGGCCGCAGCCCTGGGACCCGTACCGGACGGACCCGGCCGGGCCGCCGCAGGGTTGGACCTGGCCGGCCGGTGCCGCTCCGCTGCCCGGCGCGGCCTATCCCGGCTACCCGCTGCCCGGCCAGCCGTACGGCTGGCATCCGGGCCTCGACCCGCAGGACCCGCTGGTCACCCCGCCGCACGCGGGCGTCGGCGGCTGGTTCAGCCGATGCGGGGGCGCGCTGCGGCGCGGCTGGCGGCAGCTCCTGCCGATCATGCTGCTCACCCAGACGGTTCCGGCGGCGGTGATCGCGGTCCTCTCCCTCGCCTTCGCTCCGACCGACCAGCCGGCCACCGGCCCGGACGGCGCCCCGGTGCTGCCCAGCGGCTACTTCGAGCACATTTTCGCCTTCTACGGCGTGGTGCTCCTCGCCGCCCTGATCTTCGGCCCGCTGCAGAGCACCGGCTGGGCCGCCGGCACCTGGGTGGTCGCCCGCCAGGCGGCCGGCGAGCCGGTCCGGGTCGGGGCCGCCCTCCGCTACGGGCTGCGCCGCGCCCTCGGCCTCTGGGGCTGGACCCTCGTGGCCTCGCTGCTGATCACGGTCGGCGCCTGCTTCTGCCTGCTGCCCGGCCTCTACGCGGCCTTCGCGTTCGCCCTGTTCGGCCCGATCTACCTGTTCGAGCGGCAGGAGCCGATCGGCCGTGCCTGGCGGATGTTCCACCAGCGGTTCGGCATGGTGCTGGGCCGGGTCGCGCTGGTCATGTGCGCGCTGGTCGCCGCGGCGGTGCTCGACGGCGTGCTGGGCGCGATCAACCAGCTCGCCTTCGGCGTGGACCCGATGGCCGCCCCGGGCTCGGCCGCCGGCGCCGTGACGGTGGCCGTGGTGGGCGCGGTGCTGGCCACCCCGGCCTACCTGGCGCAGCTCGTCGGGCTGGTCGCCGCGTACGCCGAACAGCGGGCGCAGGAAGGGCCGGTGAACGCCGCCCGACTGGCCGCGGAACTCGGCTGAGCGGGGCCGTCGTGCTTGCACTCGGCTAGGGAGAGTGCTAAACAAGTCATTGGCACTCGCGTACGGTGAGTGCCAATGGTCGGGGCGGTAGGGCCACGGTCGCGCCGGTGTCGAAATGGCGCCGGGGTGGCACGGGGCCGGTCGTCGCGGGCTGTCCGGCCCGACCGAGGAGACGTCGTCGTCGCCAGGTGACGACGTCCCAAGGTGCGTACACCAGACGGCCCATCCGGGAACCCTCGGGTGGCCCGTGAGTGTCCAGGAGGACAACGCCGTATGGCCAAGATGATCGCGTTCGACGAAGAGGCGCGCCGCGGCCTCGAGCGGGGCATGAACCAGCTCGCCGACGCCGTGAAGGTGACCCTCGGCCCCAAGGGCCGCAACGTGGTGCTCGAGAAGAAGTGGGGTGCCCCCACCATCACCAACGATGGTGTGAGCATCGCCAAGGAGATCGAGCTCGAGGACCCCTACGAGAAGATCGGCGCCGAGCTGGTCAAGGAGGTCGCGAAGAAGACCGACGACGTGGCCGGTGACGGCACGACGACGGCGACCGTCCTGGCCCAGGCCCTGGTTCGTGAGGGTCTGCGCAACGTGGCCGCCGGCGCCAACCCGATGGCCCTGAAGCGGGGCATCGAGGCCGCCGTGGCCAACGTCTCGGAGGAGCTGCTGAAGCTCGCCAAGGACGTGGAGACCAAGGAGCAGATCGCCTCCACCGCCTCCATCTCCGCCGCTGACCCCAGCGTCGGCGAGATCATCGCCGAGGCGATGGACAAGGTCGGCAAGGAAGGCGTCATCACCGTCGAGGAGAGCAACACCTTCGGCCTCGAGCTCGAGCTCACCGAGGGCATGCGCTTCGACAAGGGCTACATCTCCGCCTACTTCATGACCGACCCGGAGCGTATGGAGGCCGTCTTCGACGACCCGTACCTCCTGATCGTCAACAGCAAGATCTCGTCGGTGAAGGACCTGCTCCCGATCCTCGAGAAGGTCATGCAGTCGGGCAAGCCGCTGCTGATCATCTCCGAGGACATCGAGGGCGAGGCCCTGGCCACCCTGGTCGTCAACAAGGTCCGTGGCACCTTCAAGTCGGTCGCCGTCAAGGCGCCGGGCTTCGGTGACCGCCGCAAGGCCATGCTGGCCGACATCGCCATCCTCACCGGTGGTCAGGTCATCAGCGAGGAGGTCGGCCTCAAGCTCGACGCCGTCAGCCTCGACATGCTGGGCCGCGCCCGCAAGGTCGTGGTGACCAAGGACGAGACCACCATCGTGGACGGTGCCGGCGACGCCGACCAGATCCAGGGCCGGGTCAACCAGATCCGGGCCGAGATCGAGAAGAGCGACTCCGACTACGACCGCGAGAAGCTGCAGGAGCGCCTGGCCAAGCTGGCCGGCGGTGTTGCGGTGATCAAGGTCGGCGCGGCCACCGAGGTCGAGCTGAAGGAGCGCAAGCACCGCATCGAGGACGCCGTCCGCAATGCGAAGGCCGCCGTCGAGGAGGGCATCGTCCCGGGTGGTGGCGTCGCGCTGGTGCAGGCCGGCAAGACCGCCTTCGACAAGCTGGACCTGGCCGGCGACGAGGCGACCGGCGCGCAGATCGTCAAGATCGCGCTGGACGCCCCGCTGCGGCAGATCGCCGTCAACGCCGGCCTCGAGGGTGGCGTCGTCGTCGAGCGGGTCCGCAACCTCGACCCGGGTCACGGCCTCAACGCCGCGACCGGCGAGTACGTGGACCTGCTGGCCGCGGGCATCATCGACCCGGCCAAGGTGACCCGTTCCGCGCTGCAGAACGCCGCCTCGATCGCCGCGCTGTTCCTCACCACCGAGGCCGTCGTGGCGGACAAGCCGGAGAAGACCCCGGCCGCCCCGGCTGGCCCGGGTGGCGGGGAGATGGACTTCTGAGTCCAGCTCCACCAGTACGCCGAGGGGGCGGGCCGCGTCAGCGGTCCGCCCCCTTCCGTGTGTCTCAGGTCGGCAGTCGGCGTTGGTTGCGTCGCTTGTGTGCCCGGTCGTACGGCGGTGAGATCCGGGTCGGTTCGTCCACCGGTTGCCGCGGTTCCCCGGTGGCCGGTCCGGTGGCGCCGGTCATCTCCGCGAGCTGCTCGGCGTCGCCGAAGTCGAGCCGGTCGAACGGCAGCTGCCCGGGAAGTTCGCCGACCGGGCGCCAGCTCGCCGGCTGGTCGTCGGTCCGTTCGTCGTCCGTGGTCATGCCCGCCTCCTCTAATTTCCGACCGTAGGGGCCGGTCGATGGCCGAGGAGGCCGAACGGGGTTATTACCGTCTATGTAACTTTAGTTACTTCTGTCCGTTAAGTGCCTTCCGGTAGAGGAAGAACACCCGCTCGATCCGCGCGCCTGCCGCCCCCGAGTAGAACGGCACCGGGCCCACCCAGCCGATCTGCGCCGCCTCGACCCCGGCCGCCGCCTGGTCGCGCAGGCAGCGCGGAGCAGCCCCCGCCGATGCCCGAGCCCTCGGCCGCCGGGGCGGTCCCCATCGGCCCGAACCAGCTCGGCCGGGACGACCCGTACGCGGCGAAGCCGAGGATCTCGCCGTCCCGCTCGGCCAGGTGCGCGCCCGCGTCCGGCCGCCCCACCGAGCCGGCCAGCTCGCCGTCCCAGGCCCCGCCGAAGGTGGCCCGGGCGAAACCGGCCAGCGCCGGCAGGTCCGCCGGCTCGGCCCGGCGTACCGTCACGCCCCGCCCGGCCAGCCGCTGCTCGGCGGCCTCCGTGGAGCGCAGCGCCGCCGAGCCCTCGCTCAGGTCGGCGGTCATGTTCCAGGCCGTCCGGTCCTGCCGGTAGCCGAGCCGCAGCGCGGCGCAGACCGCCGGGGTGTAGCGCACGTCGATGCCCGGCCAGGCGTACTGCGGCGGGTTTCCGGCCAGCAGCAGCTCGGCCGCGCCGAGCGCGGCGAGCCGGGCCTCCGCCCCGGCCAGCAGCCCACCGCCGATCCCCTGGCGGCGCTCCTCCGGCGCCACGGCCAGCAGGTCGACGTGACCGAGCCGCGGATCCTGGGCGGACAGCGAGCCGACCAGCACCCCGACCAGCGCGCCGCCGCGGACCGCGCCGAGGCGCAGCACCGTCCGGTCGGCCGCCGCCCGCTCGGCGAGGGTGGCCACGATCGCCCGCGCCTCGGCGGCGTCCTCCGGCAGGTCGAGGGCGCGCCGGCAGAGGTCGACGACCTCGGGCAGACGGTCGGCACCCAGCTCGATGATCTCCACGTCCATGGACGCCGACCCTAGGCCATCCGCCGGGCAATGGACAGGGTTGTTAACCGAGGTCCGCGGCCCGGGCGGCGCGGACCGCCGCGTACGCGTCGACCAGGCCGGCGCCGACCAGGTTCCGGGCACCCCCGCAGGGCGCGTCGGCGGGCGAACCGGCCGGGGTGGCCGTGTCGGCCAGGATGCGGCGGGTGCGGTCCAGGTCGCCGACCAGCGCCGGGTTGGCCGACCACATGAGCGCCACCACCCCGGCCACCTGGGGAGTCGCCATCGAGGTGCCGTCCAGGGTCGCGTAGCCGCCCCCCGGGTACGCCGACGGCACCCCGGCACCGGGCGCGACCAGGTCCGGCTTGGCGGCGCCCCCGGCCGCCGGCCCCCGGGCTGGAGAACCGGGTGAGCCGGCGGGCCCGGTCGACCGCCCCGACCGTGAGCACGTCCGGGTACGGTGCCGGCGGGTCGGCGATGGAGCCGCAGTACGGGCCGGTGTTGCCGGCGGCGGCCACCACCAGGATGCCGGCCGCGGCCAGCGCGGCGGTCGCCGGGCGCAACGCCCCCGGGTCGCAGCCCTCCACCGGCGGGCAGCCCCACGAGTTGGTCAGCACGTCCGGCGCCCGTTGCGGCCGCCCGTCGGTGAGCGGATCCCCGCCGGGCGGGAACGGGGCCAGCATGAACTGGAGGCAGTCCAGGTAGCGCGCCGGGCTGCCCAGGTTGCGGTCCAGGTTGACGCAACCGACCCAGCTCGCGCCGGGGGCCACCCCGATGCCGTTCCGGCCCACCGCGCTGCCCACCGTGTGGGTGCCGTGGCCACCGCGGTCGGCCGGCGTCCGGCGGTGCTCCCAGGGGTCGTACCAGGAGTCGTCGCCGCCCCGGAAGCCCGCGGCCAGTGCCGGGTGCCGACCGTCCACCCCGGAGTCCGAGCTGCCCACCACCACGCCGGCGCCGGTGACGCCCAGCTCCGACCAGACCCGGTCCGCGCCGATCAGCGAGACGTTCCAGGTCGGACCGGTCGGCGCCGGCACGTCGCCCCGGGCCGGGGGCGCCGCCGCGGGCAGCGCCGGCACGGCGGCCATGATGCCGAGGCAGTTCACGAGCACTGCCAGGGTCCTGTGGTGTCGTCTCGATGCAGGCATACGAACGAACCTCCGGCCCCGAAGCTATGGGGCCGGGCCCGCCGGGCGGGTACGAAGCCGGCAATCCCGCCCCGGCCGGCGCGGGCCGGCGTATCCTGGCGCGCCACCCGCCCGGCGGAGGGCGTGGCCGCGTCCGGCGTGGCCCGGCCGGGCGTCGGGGATAGATTGGCCGGGTGCGTATCGCTCGTTTCGCTCATGCCAAGGGAATGTCGTTCGGAGTCGTCGAGGGCGAGCCGGAGGCCGGGCCGCAGGGCCTGACCATCGCCGAGATCGAGGGCCATCCGTTCGGGCAGATCCAGTTCTCCGGCGCCCGCTGGGCGCTCTCCGACGTCCGGCTGCTCTCGCCGATCCTGCCGAGCAAGGTGGTCTGTGTCGGCCGCAACTACGCCGAACACGCCGCCGAGCACGGCAGCGAGGTGCCCAAGGAGCCGCTGCTCTTCCTCAAGCCGTCCACCTCGGTGATCGGTCCCCGGGACGCCATCCGGCTGCCCGTCTTCTCGAAGCAGGTCGAGCACGAGGCGGAGCTGGCCGTGGTGATCGGCGCGCCGGGCGCGCGCCGGGCCGACCGGGCCGCCGCCGAGCGGGCCATCTTCGGCTACACCTGCGCCAACGACGTCACCGCGCGGGACCTCCAGCGCTCCGACGGGCAGTGGACCCGGGCCAAGGGCTTCGACTCGTTCTGCCCGATCGGGCCGTGGATCACCACCGGGCTGGACGTCACCGACCTGGAGGTCCGCTGTGAGGTCGGTCGCAACCCGGAGGAGATGGAGGTACGCCAGCTCGGCCGGACCAAGGACATGGTCTTCGACGTGCCGGCCCTGGTGTCGTACATCTCCCACGTCATGACGTTGCTCCCCGGTGACGTGGTGCTGACCGGCACGCCGGCCGGGGTTAGCCCGCTCACCGACGGGGATACGGTCACCGTGCGGATCGAGGGGATCGGCGAACTCACCAACCCGGTGGTACCGGTCGCCTGACGCGTCCGACGCCTCGTTTCCGCAGCTCAGTGGCGGTTCGGGGGGGTGGATTTGGCCTGCCGGCACCGGGAGGGTAAAGTTCATTCCCGGCGCCGCAAGGGGCCAATGGGGTATGGGGTAATTGGCAGCCCGACTGATTCTGGTTCAGTTAGTCTAGGTTCGAGTCCTGGTACCCCAGCGCAACCGCGGATTCGCGAGAATCCCGGACGCTGGATTCTGGCGGAGTTCCGCTCCGTTCCTCGCGAGAGGGGCGGGAGATGATCTCTGATAGAGTGCAGCTTCCCGCCCGCGAGGGCGCGGAAGCACGAAGTTCTGGCCCCGTCGTCTAGCGGCCCAGGACGCCGCCCTCTCAAGGCGGTAGCGCCGGTTCGAATCCGGTCGGGGCTACAGCACGCACGGCCCGTCCCACCTCATGGGGCGGGCTGTTTCGCTTTCTCCGCCCGCCTGGGGCACCCGACCCCCTCGACGGGGGGCGGACGTGGTGCCGCTAGACTACTGCCGCACCGCTCGGCAGGGCGGTGAAGCAGGAAAAGTGCCTGGCCCCGTCGTCTAGCGGCCCAGGACGCCGCCCTCTCAAGGCGGTAGCGCCGGTTCGAATCCGGTCGGGGCTACCACACGAACGGCCCGTCTCGCGTGAGCGAGGCGGGCCGTTCGCCGTTCGGCCCTGCGCTTCCGCCTCCGGGGGCGAAGGGGTGGGGTCAGAGGCCGGAGAGGCGTTGGCCGGCGCGGACGACGGCCATGGCGTGGCGTTCGCCGGGGCGGCGGCCCAGGCGCTCGATCGGGCCGGAGATGCTGATCGCGGCGATGACCCGGCCGGTGCGGTCGCGGATCGGGGCCGAGACGCTCGCCACACCGGCCTCCCGCTCGGCGACGCTCTGCGCCCAGCCGCGGCGGCGTACCTCGGCGAGGGTGCGGCCGGTGAACTTCGACCGGGGCAGCAGCGGCATGACCGCCTCGGGTGGCTCCCAGGCGAGCAGGATCTGCGCCGCCGAGCCGGCCGTCATGGGCAGCACCGAGCCGACCGGCACGGTGTCCCGCAGGCCGCTGGCTCGCTCGGCCGCGGCCACGCAGATCCGCTCGTCGGCGCGGCGCAGGTAGAGCTGGGCGCTCTCCCCGGTGGCGTCCCGCAGCGCGGCGAGCAGCGGCTCGGCCGCGGTCAGCAGCACGTCCGGTGCGGCGTTGGCCAGCTCGCCGAGCCGGGGGCCGGGGCGCCAGCGGCCCTGGGTGTCCCGGACCAGCATCCGGTGGATCTCCAGCGCCTGTGCCAGCCGGTGCGCGGTGGCCCTGGGCAGCTTGGTCCGTTCAACGAGTTCGGCAAGGCTGGCGCCGTCGACGCAGGCGGCCAGGATGACCACCGCCTTGTCGAGAACGCCGACACCGCTCATACTGTGTCCCACAAGCCGAAATTTACCTCCCAGAATTTAGGATGTCCAGATGGTGGGAGTCACTCAACCGAGGACCCTGGCCGAGAAGGTCTGGGACGCGCACGTCGTCCGCTCCGCCACGGGCGAGCCGGACCTGCTCTACATCGACCTGCACCTCCTCCACGAGGTCACCAGCCCGCAGGCGTTCGACGGGCTGCGCCTGGCCGGCCGTCGGGTCCGCCGCACCGACCTGACGATCGCGACCGAGGACCACAACACCCCGACCGGGTACGACGACCCGGCCTTCCGCTCCCGGCGCGGCGACCTGCTCACGATCGCGGACCCCACCTCCCGCACCCAGATCGAGACGCTGCGCCGCAACTGCGCCGAGTTCGGCGTACGGCTGCACCCGCTGGGCGACGAGAACCAGGGCATCGTGCACGTCATCGGCCCGCAGCTCGGCCTCACCCAGCCGGGCACGACGATCGTCTGCGGCGACTCGCACACCGCCACCCACGGCGCGTTCGGTGCGCTCGCCTTCGGCATCGGCACCAGCGAGGTCGAGCACGTGCTGGCCACCCAGACGCTGCCCCAGGCCCGCCCGAAGACCATGGCCGTGAACGTCACCGGCCAGCTCGCCCCGGGCGTCACCGCCAAGGACCTGGTGCTCGCCCTGATCGCCCAGGTCGGCACCGGCGGCGGGCGCGGCCACATCGTGGAGTACCGGGGCGAGGCGATCCGGAACCTCTCCATGGAGGGCCGGATGACCATCGCCAACATGTCCATCGAGTGGGGCGCCAAGGCCGGCATGATCGCGCCGGACGAGACCACCTTCGCGTACCTCAAGGGGCGGCCCCACGCGCCGCAGGGGGCCGACTGGGACGCGGCGGTGGCCTACTGGCGGACGCTGCCCACCGACGAGGGGGCGACCTTCGACACCGAGGTGACCCTGGACGCCGCCCGGATCACCCCGTTCGTCACCTGGGGCACCAACCCCGGCCAGGGCGTGCCGCTGGGCGCGGCCGTGCCGGACCCGGAGGAGTTCGTCACCGAGCCGGAGCGGGTCGCCGCCCGCCGGGCCCTGGAGTACATGGACCTGACCCCCGGCACCGCGCTGCGTGACCTGGCCGTGGACGTGGTCTTCGTGGGCTCCTGCACCAACGGCCGGCTGGAGGACCTGCGGGCCGCCGCCGACGTGCTGCGCGGGCACCAGGTCGCCGACGGCGTACGCATGCTGGTGGTGCCCGGCTCGGCCGCGGTCCGCGAGGCGGCCGAGGCGGAGGGGCTGGACAAGGTCTTCACCGACGCCGGCGCCGAGTGGCGTTTCGCCGGCTGCTCCATGTGTCTGGGCATGAACCCGGACACGCTGAAGCCCGGCGAGCGTTCCGCCTCGACCTCCAACCGCAACTTCGAGGGCCGCCAGGGCCGGGGCGGGCGTACCCACCTGGTGTCCCCGCCGGTCGCCGCCGCCACCGCCGTGGTCGGCCGGCTGGCCGCCCCCGCCGACCTGTAGAAGGGCAGCCGAGAGATGGACAAGTTCACCACCCACACCGGCACGGCCGTGCCGCTGCGCCGATCCAACGTGGACACCGACCAGATCATCCCCGCGGTGTACCTCAAGCGGGTGACCCGGACCGGATTCGCGGACGGTCTGTTCAACGCGTGGCGGGAGGACCCGTCATTCGTCCTCAACGATCCCGCCCATTCGGGCGCGTCGATTCTGATCGCCGGCCCCGAGTTCGGTACCGGATCCTCCCGGGAGCACGCCGTCTGGGCGCTGCGGGACTGGGGCTTCCGGGCCGTCATCTCGCCCCGCTTCGGCGACATCTTCCGCGGCAACGCGCTCAAGGAAGGTCTCCTTCCGGTCGAGCTGGAATTGAAAGCCGTGGAAGAACTGTGGGATCTCGTGGAATCCGAGCCGACCACGCCGATCACCGTCGACCTCGCCGCCCGCCAGGTCCACGCCGGTGACGCCACCTGGGCGTTCCCGCTGGACGACCACAGCCGTTGGCGGTTGATGGAGGGCTTGGACGACATTGGACTCACCCTCCGGCACGAGGCCGAGATCAGCGCCTACGAGGGGTCCCGGCCGTCGTTCCTGCCCTCGGTCGCCTGACCGCAGATAGCTTTTCGCCCCCACCGGTCCCGCCGGTGGGGGCGAATCCGTTACGACACAAGGGCTTTTTTCCACCGAATGTTTGTGTCCAGGCAGCACAGGGCATACCGTGCGCGCAGAATGGCTCGCGTCGAGTCAGTTGCACAATCGGGAGGAAGTCGTGAACAAGGCCGAGCTCATTGAGGCGCTCGCCGTTCGCCTGGGGGACCGGAAGACGGCGACGGCCGCGCTCGACGCGGTTCTCGCTGAGGTCCAGGCGGCGGTCACCAAGGGCGAGAAGGTGGCGATCACCGGTTTCGGAGCGTTCGAAAAGCGCATCCGGGGCGCCCGAACAGCGCGCAACCCGCGGACCGGCGAGGCGGTGAAGGTCAAGAAGACCTCCGTCCCGACGTTCCGTGCGGGCGCGGGCTTCAAGGAGATGGTGGCCAGCGGCAAGGTGCCGAAGGCCACGGCCGCAGCCAGGAAGACCGCCACGGCCGCCGCGAAGACCACGGGCGCGAAGGCGACCGGGGCCAAGGCGACCGGGGCAAAGGCGACCGCCGCGAAGAAGACCACGGCGGCGGGCGCCGCCAAGAAGACCACGGCGGCGAAGGCCACCAAGACGACCGCCGCGACCAAGAAGGCCGCGCCGGCGAAGAAGGCCGCGACCAAGACGGCCGCGGCCAAGAAGACCACCGCGGCGGCGAAGTCCACCGCCGCCAAGAAGACGACGGCCGCCAGGAAGACGACGGCCGCCAAGAGCACGGCCGCCAAGAAGGCGCCGGCGAAGAAGGCTCCGGCCAAGAAGGCCGCCACCCGGCGCTGACCGCACGGCCTGAAGGGCGCCCACCGTCCGTGGTGGGCGCCCTTTTCGTGGGTACGCGTTGACCGGCCCTCGCGCGGACCCGCAGAATCCTCGTGCCGAAAACCCCCGTCGGTCACGAGAAGAGGGGCGCCCGTGCGCCACCGTCACCTCCCCACCGTCGCGCTCGCCCTGGGCGTCGTGGTCCTGCTCGACGTGCTGCGGGTGTGGCTGCCGTCGATCATCACCATCTTCGGCCGGGCGGCCGAGACCCCGGCCGAACTCCTCGGCGCCTTCGCCCTCGGCTGGTTCGTGCTCGCCCTCGCCGCGCCCGTCCTGGTTCGCCGGCTCGGTGCGCGCCCGGTGCGCCTGGTCGCGGCCGGGTTGCTGCCTCGTACTCCTATGGGTACGGCACGTCCGACTTCCCGGGCCTCGCGCTCCCGCCCGACGGTTCCGCCTCGGTGATCCCGGCACTCGCGATCGGGTTGTTCCTGGCGGCCGCGCTCACCCGGCCTCCGGCCCGGCTCGGGCGGGTGGTCTGGCCGGCCGCCCTGCTCGCGGGCGCGGTGCTCTTCGCGGCCGACCGGCCGAACTGGCTGGGCTGGGCCTACCTGCTCGCCGCCCTCGGTCTCGGCGGCTGCCTCGCCCGCACCGACACCGGCCGGACGCAGGGCGCGGTGACGGACCCCGCCGCCGACCGGGCGACCGGGGGCGGCCGCCGCGACACCGGTGCCGCACAGCGGGGTTGGGCGGCCGTCGGCGGGATGCTGCTGTTCGCCGTCGGGTGCGTCGCCTACTACGCGGCCTACGACCTGGGCCATCCCAACGGCTGGGTGCCGGTGGGAACGGCCGGCCTGATCGCCGTGTCCGCCGTCACCGGACCGGCCCAGGCGGCCCCCGCCCTGACCGGGTACGCCCGGAGCCTCACGGCCGTCGCGCTGGCAGCGCTGGCCGGGCTGGCGGGCGCGCTGCACCGGCCGGAGCACCCCGCGACACCGCCCGATCCACGACCCGCGGCGGTACGGGTGGTGGCGTACAACATCCGGATGGGGTTCGGGCTGGACGGGCGGCTCGACCTCGACGCGCTGGCCCGGGCGGTGGACGGCAGCGGGCCGGACGTGGTGCTGCTCAGCGAGGTGGACCGGGGCTGGCTGCTCAACGGCGGCCACGACACCCTCGCCCTGCTCGCCGGGCGGCTGCGCATGCCGTACGTCTTCGCGCCGGCCGCCGATCCGGTGTGGGGCGACGCGGTGCTGAGCCGCTTCCCCGTGCGGGCCGGCGAAACCCGGCCCCTCGCGGCGCACGGCGCGCCGACCGGGGCGCAGGCGCTCGGCGTCACGCTCGACCTCGGCGGCCGGGAACTCGCGGTGGTCGCCACCCATCTGCAACCGCCGCCCGGGCAGGGCCCGGTGGCCCAGGCCCGCGAGGTCGCCGCCTTCGCCACCCGGTACGCGGCCGGCCGCCCGCTGGTGCTCGGCGGCGACCTGAACACCGAGCCCGCCGACCCGGCCTTCGCCGAGTTCACCCGGGCCGGTCTGGTCGACGCGCTGGCCGCGGCCCGCCCGCTGCGCACCAGCCCGGCCGACGACCCGCGCACGCAGATCGACCACGTCTTCGTCTCGCCGGGTCTCACCGCGTCCGGGGCGACCGCCCCGCGCAGCACCGCCAGCGACCACCTGCCGGTCGCGGTCACCATCGCCCTGCCCTGAGTCGGCAGGTACGTGAGGCGGCGGTTGTCCGACCGGACGGGACCGCCGCCTCGTCGGGCCGGCGGCAGACGGAGAACGCCCGCTCAGAGCCGGTCTGCGGCGAGCAGCCGGTCGCCGGTGAAGGCGAGCAGCCAGCCGCCGCCCTTCGGGGTGGTGAAGTCGTCGGCGGTGCCGGCCAGGTGTTCCAGCGCGGCCGGGATCACCTTGCCCTGGCTGCACACCGCGACCGGTTCCCCGTCGGCGGCCAGCGCGGTGAGCCGGGCAGCGGCGGCCAGGGCGCACTCGTCCGGCTGCTGGCCGGGCCGCGGTTCGTCGAGGTCGCCCACCACCTCGATGGGCAGGTCCAGCAGGGCGGCCGCCGGGTCGAGGGTCTGCACGCAGCGCCGGGCCGAGGCGGAGACCAGACGGGTGGGGCGGACCAGCGCCACCAGGGCGGCGAGGGCCTGCGCCTGGGCCCAGCCCTCGGCGTCCAGCGGCCGGCCGGTGTCCGGGCCGGTCCAGGTGCCCCGCTTGCCGGCGTGCGCGTGCCGGACCAGCAGCAGGGTGGCGGTGACCGGCGGCAGCGCCGCGAACGCGGCGATCACCTCGGCGTCGTGCGGGTAGCTGACCTGGCGTACCGCCCGGTCGGCGGGGAACCAGGCCACCTCGTCCACCTCGGTGTCCGGCTGGAAGCCGCCCTGCGCGGCGGCCCGCATCGACCAGTAGTCGACCGCCTTCGGCCGGCCCTCGCTGCGGTAGCGGGCGGTGGGCAGGCGTACCTGCGGCACGGCCCGGACGTCGGTCTCCTCGGCGACCTCGCGGACGGCGGCCCGCAACGGGTGTTCGCCGGCGTCCAGCTTGCCCTTGGGCAGCGACCAGTCGCCGTAGCGGGGGCGGTGCACCAGGCAGACCTCGACGCCGCCGGTGGCCGGGCGCCAGACGACCCCGCCCGCCGCCCGGATCCGCACCGGCTCGTCGTCCGTCATCCGCTCACCGTATGCCCGCCCGGAGCGCGCCGTGGTCCGCTCAGCCCGCCCTCCCGCCGACCCGGTGCAGCAGCAGGTCCTGCAGGTGGGTCAGCGGCGTGTCGTCGGTGCCGGTACGCCGCTGCCAGCCGCCGTCCGCGGCCAGCTCGAAGGCGTCCACCTCGGGGCTGAACGCGGCGGTCAGCACGTGGTCCAGCTCGGCCCGGGCCACCGGGTCGCTCACCTGCACGAGCGCCTCCACCCGGCGGTCGAGGTTGCGGTGCATCAGGTCGGCCGAGCCCATCCAGAACTCCGCGTCGCCGTTGTTGCCGAAGCGGAAGATCCGCGAGTGCTCCAGGAAGCGGCCGAGGATCGAGCGGACCCGGATGTTCTCCGACAGCCCCGGCACCCCGGGCCGCAGCGTGCACATGCCCCGGATCAGCAGGTCCACGTGGACCCCGGCCCGGGACGCCCGGTAGAGGGCGTCGGTGATCTCCTCGTCGACCAGCGCGTTCACCTTGAACTGCACCAGCCCCGGCATGCCCAGCCGGACGTGCTCGATCTCCCGCTCGATCCGCTCGACCAGGCCGCTGCGGATGCCCTGCGGGGCCACCAGCAGCCGCCGGTACGCGGTCTGCCGGCTGTAGCCGGTGAGCACGTTGAACAGGTCGGTGAGGTCGGCGCCGATCTCCGGGTCGGCGGTGAGGATGCCGAAGTCCTCGTAGAGCCGGGCGGTCTTCGGGTGGTAGTTGCCGGTGCCGATGTGGCAGTAGCGGCGGATCTGGTTGCCCTCCTGGCGTACCACCAGCGCGGTCTTGCAGTGCGTCTTCAGGCCGACCAGGCCGTAGACCACGTGGCAGCCGGCCCGCTCCAGGGTGCGCGCCCAGCCGATGTTGGCCACCTCGTCGAAGCGCGCCTTCAGCTCGACGAGCACCACCACCTGCTTGCCGGCGGCGGCCGCGTCGACGAGCGCGTCGACGATGGGGGAGTCGCCGCTGGTGCGGTAGAGGGTCTGCTTGATGGCCAGCACGTTGGGGTCGGCGGCGGCCTGCTCGATGAAGCGCTGCACGCTGGTCGCGAACGAGTGGTACGGGTGGTGCACCAGCACGTCCCCGTCCCGCAGGGTGGCGAAGACGCTGCGCGGCACCTCGCCCTCGGCGAGCCGGGGGTGGGTGGCCGGCACGAACGGCGGGTCCTTGAGGTCCGGGCGGTCGGCCTCGCCGTACACCTGCCAGAGCGCGGAGAGGTCGAGCAGGCCGCGGACCCGGAGCACGTCGTGGCCGTCCATGTCCAGCTCGCGGACGAGCAGCTCCAGCATGTGGTCGGAGATGGAGGCGGCCACCTCCAGCCGCACCGGCGGGCCGAAGCGGCGCCGGGCCAGCTCCCGTTCGAGGGCCTGGAGCAGGTCCTCGTCGCGGTCCTCGTCCACCTCCACCTCGGCGTTGCGGGTCACTCGGAACAGGTGGCACTCGACCACCTGCATGCCGGAGAAGAGCTGCCCGAGGTGCACCGAGATGAGGTCCTCCACCGGCAGGAAGCGCACCCCCGGCTGGTCGCGGGCCACCCGCACGAACCGGGGCACGTTGTTCGGCACCTTCACCCGGGCGAACAGCTCCGAGCCGCCGTCCGGGTCGCGCACCGAGACGGCCAGGTTCAGCGACCGGCCCGAGATGTACGGGAACGGGTGCGCCGGGTCCACGGCGAGCGGGGTGAGCACCGGGAAGATGTGCTCCCGGAACCAGGTGCGCAGCCGTTCCCGCTCGGCGTCGTCGAGGTCGCTCCAGCGCAGGATCCGGATGTCCTCCTCGGCGAGCTTCGGCAGCACGTCGTCGACGAAGCAGGCGGCGTGCCGGGCGACCAGGTCGGTGGTCTTCTCGGTGATCAGCTCCAGCTGGGTCCGCAGCGGCAGCCGGTCGCCGCCGCGTACCGGCAGGCCGGCGGAGAGCCGGCGCTTCAGCCCGGCCACCCGCACCATGTAGAACTCGTCCAGGTTGCTGGCGAAGATGGCCAGGAACTTGGCCCGCTCCAGCAGCGGGGTGCGGGGGTCCTCGGCCAGCGCCAGCACCCGGGCGTTGAAGTCGAGCCAGGAGATTTCCCGGTTGAAGAACCGGTCCTCGGGCAGCGGCAGGGCCGCGGGCGGCTCCGCCTGCGGGCCCGGCCCCTCGACCGGGTCCAGCGACTCCTCCAGCCCGGCGGAGGCCGCCGCCGCGGGCTCGGGGCTGACGCTCTCCTCGGGCGGGCGTACGCGGCGGAACCGGCCGTCGGTGCCGCGGGTGGACGCGCCGTTGCGGGGCGCGTCGGGGTCGAGGACGTGCCGGGGACCGTCGGGGTGCTCGCGAGGGGTGCTCACCACCTCATGATTCCCCGACAACGGTGAACGGAAAATGAACTCGGGGCAGGTTGGTCACGCCATCGTCGGCAATGTCACCCGGACGACCTCGCCGGCGGCGTCCCGCTCGATGCGGACCCGCTGCCCGAGCCGGAGCAGCCGCAGCCCGGAGGCGTCGAAGGCGCGGGCCGGGAAGGCCAGCTCGGTGCCGTCGTCGAGGAGCAGCATCCCGCTGCGGGTCGACGCGTCGTAGGTGGCCACCGTGCCCTGCATGCCAGCACCGTACCCGACGTCCCGGCCGTCCCGGACCAGCAGCGCGGCGGTGCGCGGGCCGGCGCCGAGCCGGGCGGCGGCGGTCAGGTCGGCCACCGTGTCCACGTCCCGGCGCAGGGTGGGCCAGCCGCCGGCCAGCGCCAGCGCCCCGCTCGCCGTGTGCGCCGCCG
>NZ_MUYZ01000142.1:0-16195 GCF_003013775.1 Micromonospora sp. MH33 | reverse complement strand
CGCGGCCGACGCGGTGCGCGCCGCCATCGCCGCCGGCACCGCTGGCGGCCCGATGCTGGACGAGTTGGCCCGCCGGCTGGCGCTCGGAGTGGCGAGCACCTGTGTGGTGCTCGACCCGCCGCTCGTGGTGCTGGCCGGCGAGGTGGGGCGGGCCGGCGGGGCGGCGCTGGCCGAGCGGGTGCAGCACGAGGTCGCCGCCATCACCCTGGTCCGGCCGCGGGTGGTGAGCACCGGGCTGACCGAGGAGCCGATCCTGCGCGGCGCGCTGCGTACCGCCCTGGACGCGGTGCGCGACGAGGTGTTCGGCTCGACGGTCGGCTGACCGCCGGCCCGTCGTCGCCCGCGCCGCCATGTGAAGGAATTCTTCACGAAGCAGCGAGCCTCTGCAAGGAGTTGCCGGTGCGGCCCCTGGTCGGGCGCCGCACCGGCGCGGCTCAGATCAGGTCGCGGCGGCGGAACACCGCGAAGGCCGCCACGACCAGGGCCACGGTCAGGCCGAGCAGGACCACCAGCCCCGGCGCCCAGCCCAGCGTGTAGAAGCCGTCGCAGAAGCCGCCGATGCCGTCGTCGCAGGCGCTGCCGTCCCAGAACCGGGCCTCGCCGCTCAGCCAGGCCGCCAGGTAGCTGGAGAGCATGAACCGCTCCGGGCGGGCCACCTCCAGGATCTGGAACACCAGCCGCGCGCCCAGCTCCCACAACACGAGGTAGGCGGCCACCGTGCCGAGCGCCGCCGAGGTGTGCCGGCCCAGCGTGGCCACGGCGAAGCCGAGCGCCGCGGCCAGCAGCACCAGCACCAGGCCCCGCACCCAGACGATGCCGAGCGACGACCAGAACTCGCCACTGAGCCGGCCGGTCAACCCGGACGCCTCGCCGATCAGCCAGAACACCCCCAGGTACGCCACCGACGCCAGCGCGGAGAGCCCGAGCAGCCCGCCGAGCAGCGTGCCCAACTTGGCGCCGAGCACGGCGATCCGCCGCGGCCGCCAGAGCAGCAGGTTGACCACGCCGCCCGAGTTCAGGTCGGCGCCGATGTAGGAGGCGCCGACCAGGAACCCGAACATCGCCAGGAACGCGATCAGGAAGTAGAGCAGCGGCTCCGCCTCGTTGGCGAAGACGAACACGCCGCTGAGGTAGTCGGAGGCGGCCGGCAGCTTCTCCATCCGCGCGGGGTCGATCTGCGCGCAGTCCCGGGGCAGGTAGTCGTTCTCGTCCGGGGTCACCGTGCCCGCCTTGATCCGCAGGCAGCGGTCGTGCGCCAGCTCCATGTCGCGCACCTGCCCGGCGGCCTGCGCCTGGGCCCGGCTCAGCTCCACCGGCGTGGGCCGGTGCGAACCGGCCAGCGTGGTCGCCACGGTCACCGCGAAGGCGACCACCAGCAGCAGCACCATGAGCTGCACGAAGCGGCGGGCGGCCAGCCGCTCCAGCTCGGCACGGACCAGGTTCACGCGTCCACCTCCCGGCTCTCCCGGACGTCCAGGTCGATCACACCGTCGAGCGGCGGGGCCCCGTCCACCTGGCGGGGCAGCACCGGATGCGGGTGGTCGCCGGTCAGCTCCAGGAAGACACTTTCCAGGTCCGGCCGGAGCGGGACCAGTTCGCGCACCCAGAGGCCCTGCTCGCCCAGCGTGCGACTGATCAGCTCCGGGTCGACGACCCCGGTCACCACCAGGTGCTCGGGGTACGCGGTCACCGACAGGCCGGCGCGGCCGAGCAGCTCCACGGCCCGCTCGGGCTCGGCCACCCGGACCTGCCACTGGTGCTGGTCGAAGCCGGCCAGCACCTCTGCCACCGGCCCGTACGCGACCCGCCGGCCCCGGCTGATGATCGTCACGTGGTCGCAGATGAGCTGGATCTCGGCCAGGATGTGGCTGGACAGCAGCACGGTCACCCCGGCCGCGGCGAGCGACCGCATGAGGTCGCGCATCTCCCGGATGCCGGCCGGGTCCAGGCCGTTCGCCGGCTCGTCCAGGATCAGCAGCTCCGGGTCCTTGAGCAGCGCCGAGGCGACTGCCAGCCGCTGCTTCATGCCCAGCGAGTAGCCCTTGACCCGCTCGTCGCCCCGGTCCCGCAGGCCGACCTGCTCCAGCACCTCGTCGACCCGGGTGGTGGGCACGCCGCCGGCCAGCGCCAGCAGCCGCAGCGTCCGGTGGGCGGTGAAGTTGCCGAAGAACTGGGGGCTCTCCACGATCGCGCCGACCCGCCCGGCCACCTCGGCCAGCCGCTCCGGGGAGTCGGCCCCGAGCACGCTCATCCGGCCCGCGTCGGCGCGCACCAGCCCGAGCAGGGCGCGCAGCGTGGTGGTCTTCCCCGAGCCGTTCGGCCCGAGGAAGCCGTGCACCTGCCCGCTCTCGACCAGCAGGTCGAAGCCGTCGACGGCGACCCGGCGTCCCTGACGCAGGGTGTGGAACGTCTTGCGGAGACCGGCGATCTCGATGACCGCGCTCATCCGCACGCCTCCCGGCAGCGGTCGGGCATGAGGCGTCCTCCCGAAGTGGTGACCAACGACACGGCGCCCCACCCTATGGCCGCGACGCCGCCCGTGGGGGGCACCGGGCCGGCTGCGTGGTTGGATGGGAACCGTGACTGGTGACCTGATCCCCGGCGCCGTCGGCGCCCCCGCCCCCGCACCCGTGGACGCGGATCTGGTGGTCAGCCTCGACAACGTCGGCGTCCGGCGCTCCGGCAGCGCGCTGCTGCAGGACGTCGACTGGCGGGTCGAGCTGGACGAACGCTGGGTGGTGCTCGGCCCGAACGGCGCCGGCAAGACCACCCTGCTCAACCTGGCCGCCGGCCGGCTGCACCCGACCACCGGCGTGGCGCACGTGCTCGGCGAGCGGATCGGCCGCACCGACGTCAACGAGCTGCGGACCCGGATCGGCCTCTCCACCGCCACGCTCGCCGAGCGGATCCCCGGCGACGAGCGGGTCACCGACGTCGTGGTGACCGCGGCCTGGTCGGTGGTCGGCCGCTGGCGGGAGAGCTACGACCGCACCGACGAGTCCCGGGCCCGCGCGCTGCTCGGCCAGCTCGGCGTCGCCCACCTCGCCGAGCGGACGTACGGCACGCTCTCCGAGGGCGAGCGCAAGCGGGTGCAGATCGCCCGGGCCCTGATGACCGACCCGGAGCTGCTGCTGCTCGACGAGCCGGCCGCCGGGCTCGACCTCGGCGGCCGCGAGGACCTGGTCGCCCGGCTCGCCGAGCTGGCGTACGACCCGGACGCCCCGGCCATGGTGCTGGTCACCCACCACGTCGAGGAGATCCCGCCGGGCTTCACCCACGCGCTGCTGCTGCGCGAGGGAGGCGTCGTGGCGCAGGGCCTGCTCGCCGAGACCCTCACGGCCGACAACCTGTCGAAGACGTTCGGCCTGCCGCTGGTCGTGTCGCGGGCCGGCGAGCGCTGGACCGCGCGCGCCGCCTGAGCCCGACGGGAGTCGACGCCGTGCAGCAGACCCGGGTCGCCGTGGTGGGCAGCGCGAACATGGACCTCGTCGGCACCGCCGCCGCGCTGCCCCGGCCGGGGGAGACCGTGCTCGGCAGCGACTTCGTCATGCTGCCCGGCGGCAAGGGCGCCAACCAGGCCGTCGCCGCCGTGCGCGCCGGCGCGTCCTGCGTCTTCCTCGGCGCGATCGGCTCGGACGCCTTCGGGGTCACCCTCAAGGCCCGGATCACCGCGGCCGGCGTCGACACCGGCCACCTCCGGGTGGTGTACGGCGCCTCCGGCGTCGCCCTGGTCATGGTCGGCGGCGCGGGGGAGAACGCCATCCTCGTCACGCCCGGCGCAAACGAGGCGTTCACCGGGCTCACCGAGGGTGAGCTGGCCGCCGTACGCGAGGCGGACGTGCTGGTCGCGCAGCTGGAGGTGCCGGTCGAGACGGTGACCGCGGCGGCGCTGGCGGCCCGGTCGGCCGGCACCCGGGTGGTGCTCAACGCGGCGCCCGCCCGGCCGGTGCCGGCGGAGCTGCTGGCCGCGGTCGACCTGCTGGTGGTCAACGAGACGGAGGCGCAGGCGCTCACCGGCCGGGGCCGGGACGAGCCGGCGGCGCTGCTGGAACTGGTGCCCCGCGCGGTGCTCACGCTCGGCGGCGACGGCGCCTGGTACGTCGAGCGCGACCGGCCGGCCGTGCACGTCCCGGCCGTGAAGGTCGACGTGGTCGACTCCACGGCCGCCGGTGACGCCTTCACGGCCGCCCTCGCGGTGGCCTGGGGCGAGGGGCGCGAGCTGGTCGAGGCGGTGCACTGGGCGGCGGCGGCCGGGGCGGCCTGCGCCCGCCGGCTGGGCGCCTCGGTGGCGCTGCCCCGCCGGGTGGAGATCGACGAGCTGTTCAGCCGGCCGGTCTGACCTCGGCGGCGCCGGCCCGGAACGCCCGCCGGTACGCCGACGGCGACGTCCGCATGGCCCGGCCGAAATGGTGCCGGTAGGTGACCGGGCTGTCGAAGCCGACCGCCGCCGCGATCTCGGCCACCGGGGCGTCGGTCGTCTCCAGCAGTGCCAGGCTGGCCCGCACCCGCTGGTCGATGAGCCAGCGGATCGGGCTGGTCCCGGTGGCCCGGGCGAAGTGCCGCAGGTAGCTGCGGGTCGACAGGTGCGCCTGCCGGGCCAGCGCCGCCACGGTCAGCGGCTCGGCCAGGTGGCGGACCGCCCAGGCCAGGCTCGCGGCGATCCGGTCGTCGTCCGGGTCGACGCTCACCGGCGCCTCGATGAACTGCGCCTGCCCGCCGTCGCGGTGCGGCGGGATCACCAGCCGGCGGGCCACCGCGTTGGCCACGGCCGCGCCGAAGTCGCGCCGCACCACGTGCACGCAGAGGTCCAGCCCGGCGGCGCTGCCCGCGCTGGTGAGGATGTCGCCATCGTCCAGGTAGAGCACGTCGGGGTCGACCGTGACCGCCGGATGGCGGCGGGCCAGCAGGTCGGCGTACCGCCAGTGGGTGGTGGCCCGCCGGCCGTCGAGGAGGCCGGCGCCGGCCAGGGCGAAGGCGCCGGAGCAGATCGACATGAGCCGGGCGCCCCGGCGGTGCGCCCGGCGCAGCGCGGCCACCAGCTCCGGTGACGGGTCGACGGTCACGTCCGGCACCCCGGGCAGGATCACCGTGCCGGCTGCGGCGAGGGTCTCCAGGCCGTACGGGGTGTGCAGTGCGGCCCCGCCGACGACCGGCACCGGGCCGGGGCGCTCCGCGCAGACGGTGAGCCGGTACCAGTCGACCTCCAGCTCCGGCCGGGGCAGCCCGAACACCTCGGTCACGATGCCGGTCTCGAAGACCGACATCCCCGGGTACGCGAGCACCGCCACGGTCCGGTCGACGGAGGTCATGGCGGGATGTTAGCGAAGGACGGCGATCACGCCACTCCTGCCGGTGTCCCGACGGGCCGCAGGATCGGGACATGACCTTCTCCGTGCCGCCGGCCGACCCGGCGACCGCCGCCGCCCACTTCCGCGCCCGACTCAGCTTCGAGACCGACGTCAGCGACGTGCACGCCGCGCTGGAGGCCGGCACGCCCGGACTGGTGGTGGTCGACTCGCGGGGCGACGCCGCGTGGCGGCAGGGCCACCTGCCGGGCGCACTGCACCTGCCCACCGCCGAGATCGCCGCCCGGGCCGCCGAACTCGTGCCGGCCGGGTCGACGGTGGTGACGTACTGCTGGGGGCCGGGCTGCAACGGCGCCACCCGGGCGGCGCTGGAGTTCGCCCGGCTCGGCCGGCCCGTGAAGGAGATGCTCGGCGGCTTCGAGTACTGGGCGCGGGAGGGGCTGCCGGTGGTCACCCCGACCGGCACGGTGCGCCGCCGGGCGGACGAGCTGACCGCGCCCCGGTCCGCGGTCGCCTGCGACTGCTGACGGTCAGTCGACGGGCTCGTCGGTCAGGCGTTCGCCCCGGCGGCGCAGCATGCCCAGCCCGGGGATGCCGGCCACGGCCAGCTTGAGGTCCCGCGTGACGGCCAGCAGGTCGTGCAGGTCCGGGCCGACCCGGTCCAGGGTGGCCAGGATCGGCAGCACGTCCGAGGTCAGGTGCTCCTTCAGCTTCGGCAGCTCGTCGACCAGCCGGATCGCCGCGGTCACCTCCTCCGGGCTGAGCTGCTCGACGAACCGGGCCGCCATCGGCGCGGCCCGGCGCAGCGCCGGCTCGTACGCGCCCAGCAGCTCGGCCGCGGTGCCGGCCGCCTTCTCGGCGGCGACCACCGTGCCGGCGGCCCGGGCGGCCACCGCGTCGGCCTCGACGACCAGGGTGCCCGCCGCCCGGGCCACCCGGTCGGCCTCGCCCACCACGACGGCGGCGGCCGTGGCGACGTCGGTGGCGGTCTCGATCGCCTCGGTGGCGGCGGCGCTGATCACGGCGATCTCCCGGACCGCCGCCTCCGCGTCGTCGAGCACCCGGTCCGTGCGGTCCAGGGTGCCCTCGATCCGGTCGACCACCCCGTTGATCCGCCGCAGCAGCGTCTCCACCTCGTCGAGCACCGCGAAGGCGCGGGCCGGCACGGCGGCGAACGCGGCGGCCGAGCCGAGCGCCTGGTCCAGGGCGGAACGGGTGAGCCCGACGACGGCGCCGGGGCGGGGGAGGGGAATCGCCATGCCACCCAGTGTGCGTCCCGCCGGCCAGGACCGCCCGCCGGCGGTCACCGGTGGTCGCCCTGCTGCTCGACGGCGCGCTGCACGGCCCGGTAGATCTGCCCGAACCGGAGCGCGTCGGGGGTGCGCAGCAGGAGCACCTCCCGCCCGTGGTGCTGCACCCAGAGTTCGTGCACCCGGTTGCCGCGCTCGTAGGAGCGGTCCAGCCAGCCGAGCGGCACCTCCAGGAACGGGGTCAGGGCGAGCCCGACCACCACGAACGCCGCCAGGATGACCAGCGCCAGCTTCCAGTCGCCCCGGTCCTGCGCGGCCCACGCCAGCGAGAGCACGCAGACCAGCGCCACGAGCGGCGGCAGCGACAGCAGCAGGACCAGCACCCCGCGCCCCAGGACCCGGCCCCGGACCGCGAGGGTGGTCGCGCCGCGGGCGTGCCAGACGTACGTGATGTCGGCGAGCGCGACGACGTGCCCGCCGGCATGGATGGCCTGGGAGGTGACCTGTACCGCGTCGTCCCGGTAATAGAGGGTCATCACTCAGCCTAACCATCCGGAGTCCAGTGGGGACGGTGCGGGAACCGGGGGCCGGGGTAGCGTGCCGGCATGGTGGACCGGGACGGAGCCGAGGCGGCCAGCACCGAGCAGCAGCGCAACGTCGAGGTGGTCCGGCGGTACCTGCGGACCTTCGTCACGAAGGACCTGGCCGAGCTGGCCGAGGTGGTCGCCGAGGACGTGGAGGTCTACGGCTCCGGCACGGCGGTGCGCGGGCGGCGGTACCCCGAGGCGGCCGTCTCCTCGCCGGGGTTGACCGTGCTCGACCAGCAGATCCTGGAGATCTTCGCGGCCGAGGACCGGGTGGTGGTCTCGATGGCGCAGACCTACCGGCGGGACGCGACCGGCGCGACCACGGTGCAGAGCGCGTGCAAGATGTACCGGCTGGCCGGCGGGCGGATCGTCCAGTTCTGGGGCGAGCAGGACACCTACGGCCTGCTGCGCGGCCTCGGGCTGCTGCCCGACGAGCCGATCGCCTTCTGAGTGGCGGACGCGCTCTCCATGGCCCGCTGCACCGCCCGGTAGATCTGGCCGAAGCGGAGCGCGTCGCCGGTGTGCAGTAGTCGCACCGGCTGGCCCCGCCAGCGCGCCCACATCTCCCACTCCCGGCTGCCCCGGGCGTACGACCGGTCGAGGTGTTCGAAGAGCACGTCGGCGAGCGGCCCGACGCCGAGGCCGACCAGCACGGACGCGCCGACGATGGCGATCGTGACCACGGCGGAGCGGTGCAGCCAGACCGCCAGGCCGATGCCGAGCACGGCGGCCACCAGCGGGCCGGCGAGGGCCGCCCCGATCGCGCCCCGGCCGGCGAGCACCCGCCAGGAGCGGTTGCCCCGGCGGTGCCACACCATGCCCAGCTCGGCGAGGGGATAGGTGCGCCCGTCGACCCGGACGGCGGTGGAGGTGATCCGGACCGAGCGGTCGTCGTAGTAGGTGATCATGGCCTCACTCCCGGTGGCGGGGCGGCGACACCTCCAGCTCGGCGCGTCTGACGCCGCGCAGCGACCTGGAGCCGTCGACACCACACTGTCTACCCCAACGACCCTGGTCGTAAGGTTGGCACGCGACTTCGACGAGGAAGTGAGGGCAGTGTGGGCGAGTTCGTCAGGCTGGAAGTGAAGGACGGCATCGGCACCATCCGGCTGGAGCGGCCGCCGATGAACGCGCTGAACACCCAGGTGCAGGAGGAGTTGCGCGCCGCCGCCGCGGCGGCCACCGCCGACGCGGAGGTCCGCGCGGTCATCGTGTACGGCGGGGAGAAGGTCTTCGCCGCCGGCGCGGACATCAAGGAGATGGCCGACATGTCCTACGTGGACATGGCCGACCGGGCCGCCGACCTGTCCAGCGCGCTGGGCGCGATCGCCCGGATCCCCAAGCCGGTGGTCGCCGCGATCACCGGGTACGCCCTCGGTGGCGGCTGCGAGCTGGCCCTGGCCTGCGACTGGCGGATCGTGGCCGAGGACGCCAAGCTCGGCCAGCCGGAGATCAAGCTCGGCATCATCCCGGGCGCCGGCGGCACCCAGCGGCTGGCCCGCCTGGTCGGCCCGGCCCGCGCCAAGGACCTGATCATGACGGGCCGGATGGTCGACGCCGAGGAGGCGCTGCGGATCGGCCTGGCCGACAGGGTGGTCCCGGCCGCCGAGGTCTACGAGGCCGCCGTCGCCTACGTGAAGCCGTACCTGACCGGCCCGGTGCAGGCGCTGCGGGCGGCCAAGCTGGCCGTCGACGGCGGCCTGGACATGGACCTCAACTCCGGCCTGGCCTGGGAGAGTCAGCTGTTCGCGGCGCTGTTCGCCACCGATGACCGGCGCGAGGGCATGGCCGCGTTCGTCGAGAAGCGCAAGCCGGGCTTCACCGGCCGCTGAACCGCCCGTCCGGGTCGGCGGCCCACCCGCCGCCGACCCGAGAACGGTTCACATCCCGCCTACCGGCCAGTAGCGTGTGACTCCGGTCATGACGAAGGGAAGTGGCGATGACGGAACGGGTCGAGGGGCACGGCGGCGAGCTGGCCCTCGCGGCGCTGCGCGCGCACGGCGTACGGGAGATGTTCACCCTCTCCGGCGGGCACGTCTTCCCCCTCTACGACGCCGCGCACCGGACCGGCTTCCCGATCTACGACGTCCGGCACGAGCAGTCCGCCGTCTTCGCCGCCGAGGCGGTGGCGAAGCTCCAGCGCCGCCCCGGCCTGGCCGTGCTCACCGCCGGCCCCGGTGTCACCAACGGCGTCTCCGGCCTGACCAGCGCGTTCTTCAACGCTTCGCCGGTGCTGGTGCTCGGCGGGCGGGCCCCCCAGTTCCGCTGGGGCTCCGGCAGCCTCCAGGAGATGGACCACCTGCCGCTGGTCGCCCCGGTCACCAAGCACGCCGAGACGGTGTTCGGCGCCGACGACATCCCGCGCGCGGTCACCGCGGCGCTCACCGCCGCGCTCACCCCGCACCGCGGCCCGGCCTTCCTCGACTTCCCGCTGGAGGCGGTCTTCTCGGTCGGCGAGGCCGACCTGCCCACGGTCACCCCGCCGGCGGCGATCGAGGCCGACCCGGACGAGGTCGCGAAGGCCGCCGCCCTGATCGCCGGCGCGTCCCGGCCGGTGATCATCGCCGGTTCCGACGTGTACGCGGGCGACGCCGTCGAGGCGTTGCGGGCCGCAGCCGAATCCCTGCAGGTGCCGGTCTTCACCAACGGCATGGGCCGGGGCGCGCTGCCGCCGGAGCACCCGCTCGCCTTCGCCAAGGCCCGCCGGGTCGCGCTCAAGGGCGCCGACGTGGTCGTGGTGGTCGGCACCCCGCTCGACTTCCGGCTCGCCTTCGGCGACTTCGGCGACGCGCAGGTGGTGCACGTGGTGGACGCGCCCAGCCAGCGGGCCGGTCACGTCCAGCCGGCCGCCGCCCCCGCCGGTGACCTGCGGCTGATCCTCACCGCGTTCGCCGAGCACCCCGGCGACCGGGCCGGCCACGCCGACTGGATCGCCCAGCTGCGCACGGCCGAGGACGCCGCGAAGGCCCGCGACGCGGCGGAGATGGCCGCCGAGACCGACCCGATCCGCCCGGCCCGGGTCTACGGCGAGCTGCGCAAGGTGCTCGCCCCGGACGCCATCACGATCGGCGACGGCGGCGACTTCGTCTCGTACGCCGGTAAGTACCTGGAGCCGGCCCAGCCCGGCACCTGGCTCGACCCCGGCCCGTACGGCTGCCTGGGCACCGGGATGGGCTACGCCATGGGTGCCCGGGTCAGCCACCCCGACCGGCAGATCTGCGTGCTGATGGGCGACGGCGCGGCCGGCTTCTCGCTGATGGACGTGGAGTCCCTGGCCCGCCAGCGGCTCCCCGTCGTGATCGTGGTCGGCAACAACGGCATCTGGGGCCTGGAGAAGCACCCCATGCGGGCCATGTACGGCTACGACGTGGCCGCCGACCTCCAGCCCGGGCTGCGCTACGACAAGGTGGTTGAGGCGCTCGGCGGCGCGGGCGAGACGGTGGAGAAGGCCGCCGACCTCGGCCCGGCCCTGTCCCGCGCCTTCGACGCCGGCGTGCCGTACCTGGTCAACGTGCTGACCGACCCGGCCGACGCGTACCCCCGCTCGTCGAACCTGGCCTGACCTCGACACCGCGACCGCCGTCGCCCGGGTGACCGGCGACGGCGGTCGCGCCGTTCTGCCCGGAGGTTAAATCAGCGGCCTGTCAGCGCCTGTCGCCGTAACGTCAGCGCCGTCGCTCATGGTGGGGTGACCAGCGAGAACGACGGGAGTTCCGATGACGTACGCGATCCGCGCGGAGGGCCTGGTGCGCCGCTTCGGCGCCACCACCGCGCTGGCCGGGGTTGACCTGGCCGTCCCCACCGGGACGGTGTTCGGGCTGCTCGGGCCGAACGGGGCGGGCAAGACCACCGCGGTCCGGGTGCTGGCCACCCTGCTCGCCGCCGACGAGGGGCACGCCACCGTCGGCGGCTACGACGTCCGCCGCGACGCCCACCGGGTGCGCCAGCTGATCGGCCTCACCGGTCAGTACGCCTCGGTCGACGAGAACCTGACCGGCACCGAGAACCTGCTGCTCATCGGCCGGCTGCTCGGGCTGTCCCGGTCCGACGCCCGGGCGCGGGCCCGGGCGTTGCTGGCCGACTTCCAGCTCACCGACGCGGCCGAGCGGGCCGCCAAGACCTACTCCGGCGGCATGCGCCGCCGGCTCGACCTGGCCGCCAGCCTGGTCGGTCGCCCGCAGGTGCTCTTCCTCGACGAGCCGACCACCGGGCTCGACCCCCGCAGCCGCAACGAGCTGTGGGACGTCGTCCGCACCCTGGTCGCCGACGGGGTGACCGTGCTGCTCACCACCCAGTACCTGGAGGAGGCCGACCAGCTCGCCGGCGAGATCGCGGTGGTCGACCACGGCCGGGTGATCGCCCAGGGCACCCCGGAGGAGCTGAAGGCGCGCACCGGTGGCCAGGTGCTCACCGTCCGCCCGACCGACCCCACCGACCTGCCGACCGTGGTGGCCGTCGCCACCGAGGTCACCGGGGCCGCCCCGGAGGTCGCCCAGACCACCGTCACCGTGCCGGTGAACGACCCGGACGTGCTGCCGGCCATGGTCCGCCGGCTCGACGCCGCCGAGGTCGCGGTGGCCGAGCTGGCGCTGCGCGGCGCCAGCCTGGACGAGGTCTTCCTCTCCCTGACCGGTCACCGCGCCGAGCAGGACGCCCCCGCCGACACCGATCTGGAAAGGATCCCGGCATGACCGCCGCCACCCTCGCCGCCCCGCACGCCCCGGCCCGCCGCCCGGGCCTGGTCGCCGGCCTGCGGCACACCTTCACCCTGGCCTGGCGCAGCCTCGTGCAGATCAAGCACAACCCGATGGAACTGCTCGACCTGAGCATCCAGCCGGTGATGTTCGTGCTGCTGTTCACCTACGTCTTCGGCACCGCGATCGCCGGCTCGCCGAGCGACTACCTGAAGTTCGCGCTGCCGGGGATCATCGTGCAGAACGCCTTCTTCGCCACCATGACCACCGGCTTCGGGCTCAACACCGACCTCACCAAGGGTGTCTTCGACCGGCTCCGGGCGCTGCCCGTGGCCCGGTGGGCGCCGCTGGCCGGCCGGATCCTCGCCGACACCGTCAAGCAGGCGTGGTCGGTGGCGCTGCTGATCGGCGTCGGGATGATCCTCGGCTTCCGGGTGAACCACGGGCTCGCCGGGCTGCTGGCCGCGTTCCTCCTGCTGCTGGTCTTCTCGCTGGCCGCCTCGTGGATCTCGGTGCTGGTCGGGGTGCTGGTCAGCGAGCCGGACAAGGTGCAGATCTTCGGCTTCATGGTGATCTTCCCGCTCACCTTCACCAGCAACGCGTTCGTGCCGACCGACAAGATGCCGTCCTGGCTCCAGCACTGGGTGGAGATCAACCCGGCCACCATCCTGGCCGCCTCCACCCGGGGGCGGTCCAGCACCGCGTGGTCCGGGCCGCCCCGGATCCCGGTCGCCGCACCGAGCAGCCGGGCGGCGGCGGCCGGGCGGTCGAGCCGCAGCGCCAGGTCGGCGAAGCCGACCAGCACCGCCGCGACCACGGGGGCGTCCTGCGAGCCGACGGCCAGCTTCAGGGCCTGGTCGTGCCCGGTCCGGGCGGAGACCAGGTCGCCGTCGGCGGCGTCCAGCACGGCCAGGGTGGAGGCGTTGAGCGCCCGCCACTGCGGGGCGATCGAGCGGTCGCCCACCAGCCGGGCGCCCTCCGTGAGGCAGGCCCGCGCCCCGGCCCGGTCGCCCGGTCCAGCCGCGCCTGCACCAGGTCCTCGGTGGCGGCGAGCCGCAGCTCGGTGAGCCAGGCCACCGGCGCCCGGGCGAAGTCGACGTCAGCCACGTCGGCCAGGGCGGGGCCGCGCCAGAGGTCCAGCGCCTCGGCCAGCAGCCGGCAGCCCTCGGCCGGGTCGTCCGCGAGCCGGGCCCGGGCGGCCCGGACGGCGGCCTCGAACCGGTGCACGTCCACGTCGTCCGGGTCGACGGCGAGCCGGTAGCCGCCGGGCTGCGCCTCGACGGGCAGCCCCGCCCGGCGCAGCCGCGAGACCAGGGCCTGGAGCGCGTTGGCCGCCCCCGCCGGCGACTCGCCCGCCCAGAGCGCGTCGGTGAGCTGGCCGACGGTGACCGTCCGGCCCGGCTCCAGGGCCAGCAGGATCAGCAGCCGGCGCAGCCGGGCGCCGCCCACCTCCACCGGCGTACCGGTGTCGGCGCGCAGCTCCAGGGGGCCGAGCAGGCTGATCCGCACGGCGTCGATTGTGCCCGGCCGGCGCCCGCCGGCGGCGCTCAGACCTCCGGCCGGTCCCGGTCGTCCTGCCCGCGGCGCAGCTCCTCCTCGCGCCGGCGCAGGTCCTCCTCCCAGCGCCGGAGGCGCTCCTGGTCCTCCGTGCGGGAGCGCTCGGCGAGCGAGGATAGGAACTCGGGGTCGTCGTCCGGCGCGACCGGCCGCCGGCTGTGCTGCTCGGAGAAGCCGTTCCCCATCGGCCAGGCGGTCCGGGCCGACCGGGCGCCCGCCTCACGGCCGGCGACGAACCAGGCGATCGAGCCGACCAGCGGGAAGAACAGGATGATCAGCACCCAGGCGATCCGGGGCAGCGCCCGGATCTCCCCCTCCTCGGCGGAGAGGCAGCTGATCAGCGCGCAGACGGCGAGCACGATCTGGGCCAGGAAGAGCAGACCGTAGAGGCGAACCATGCCGGACATCATGGCCCACCGGGGACGGTCAGCGCAGCCCGCGGAGCACGTGCAGGACGCCGAGCAGCGCCAGCCCGGCCGCCGCCAGCGCGGTCAGCGGGATCGACCAGCGCCGCACACCCCGCGGCCCCGCGCCGGTGGCCCGGCGCCAGTCGACCACCAGGACGCCCAGCCAGATGACCACCGCGAGCCCGGCCAGCAGCGCCTCGAACACGCGGCCGGTGAACGCGAGCCGGAGCTCCAGCACCAGGATCGCGGTGACCGCGAGCAGCGTCCGCCGCCAGGCCAGCCGGGTGCGTTCCGGTTGCAGTCCCGGGTCCCGGCTCACCCCAGGCCCCGGACCAGCACGGCGACCACCAGCAGCAGCGCGCCCAGCGCGACGACCAGGGCCAGGACGGCCGGGAAGCGGGACGCGGGCAGTTCCTCGCCCAGCCGGATGGCCCGCTCGGTGCGGGCCCAGTGGTCCACCGCCCGGACCGCCACCGTGGCGCCGAGCAGCAGCAACGCGACGGCGATCACCTCGCGCAGGTGGGCGATGGGGAGCGGGGGCAGGAACTGCGCAGCGGCCAGCCCGCCGGCGATCAGCGCCAGCCCGGTACGCAGCCAGGCCAGGAAGGTCCGCTCGTTGGCCAGCGAGAAGCGGTAGTCCGGGGTGCTGCCGACCGACTGCAGCTCGCGCGGGTCGAACCAGCGCCTGATCGTCTCCCACACGTCGCCGATTATCCGCTTTGCCCGGTGCCTAGCCTGAAGGGATGACCGATCTTGACGCGCGGAGCCTGCGCGACGCCTACGACACCCAGATCCGCCCGGAGATCCCGGACCCGCTGCCGGCCGGGGTGACCATCGACCGGGACGGCCCGCTGGTCCGGATCCTCGGCCTGGACCGGCGCGGCTTCATCACGTACCGGACGCTGGACGGGCTGGCCGGCGCCGAGCTGGACGCCCTGATCGCGCGGCAGGTCGAGTTCTTCCGCGCCCGGGGCGAGGGGGTCGAGTGGAAGCTGAACGGGCACGACGAGCCGGCCGACCTGGGTGATCGGCTGCGCGCCGCCGGCTTCGTGCCGGACGACCTGGAGACCGTCGTGGTCGGCCCGGTCGCGCCCCTGGCCGCCGCCGTCCCGGTGCTGCCCGAGGGGGTACGCCTGCGCGAGGTCACCTCGCGGGAGGACCTGGAACGGATCGCCGCCATGGAGGAGGCGGTCTGGAATGAGGACCGGAGCCACCTTGTGACCGGCCTGGCGAAGGAGATCGAGGCCGACCCGCAGTCCATCACGATCGTGGTGGCCGAGGCGGGTGACACCGTGGTCAGCGCCGGTTGGGTGCGCTACCTGCGCAACACCGGATTCGCCACGCTGTGGGGCGGCTCGACCCTGCCGGAGTGGCGGCGCAAGGGCGTCTACCGGGCGCTGGTGGCGTACCGGGCGCGGCTGGCCGAGCAGCGCGGCAAGACGCTGGTGCAGGTCGACTGCTCGCCGGACAGCCGGCCGATCCTGGAGCGGCTCGGGCTCGTTGCGGTCACCACGACCACCCCGTACGTCTACACTCCGTGATCATGGAGCGGTTGACGGCGGACGAGCAGCTCACCCTCAAGACCGGAGCCTTCGGGGCCGTGTTCCTGGTCTCCAACGCCGTGCCCGGGATGCTGGCCATGGTGCGGGAGAGCATCGCCGCGTCCGGGGCGCTGGGCGACGCCAGCGGGGTGGTCAAGGAGGCCCTCACCACCGGCCCGCTGCCGCAGCTGCCGCGGGACTCGGCGCTGGAGATCGAGGCGATCGTGCTGCCGGCGCTGGGCCGGGCGGTGGAGATCCTGGGGGCCAAGTCGCCGGGTGACGTCGACGCGTACCGGTCGGTGGTGCTGGCCGCCGCCGACCGGGTGGCGCAGGCCCACCGGGGGATCGCGCCCGCCGAGGCCGCGGTCATCGACAAGATCAGGCAGGCGCTGGCCGAGCCCGCGTGACCGGCTCGGCCGACCAGAGGGCCCGCACGCTGGCGCGGACGCAGCGGTCACGGACCCGGCCGCAGGCGCACCGGTAGGCGTCCGGGAGCATTCGACGGCAGGCCCGGCGGGCGGTACGCGGGCCGCCCGCCGCCTCCATCGAAACGTGCTTTTCCGACATATCCGTCACCTCCCTGTTTCCGGAGCTTACCCGGCACGACGGACTCCGGTGAGCTGTGTCACTCTGAGGCTCCGGGGAGTGGATGCTACTTGTGGGTAACATTGCCTCGTGGGCAACTGCACAGCCGCGCGCGGTTGACCGAACGTTAAGTCACGCGCGAGGCTGCGCCCGTGACCGGGCGAGTGATCGCTACACCAAACAGGAGGGTCGTCGAAGCGCGATGAATATCGTCGTACTCGTCAAGCAGGTGCCTGATTCGGGCGCGGACCGCAACCTGCGTCCTGAC
>NZ_MUYZ01000141.1:0-16240 GCF_003013775.1 Micromonospora sp. MH33 | reverse complement strand
GCCCGCCGGCGTCCGGGCCAACCGACGGCGGGCCGCCGGGCAGTGAGCGCTACCCGACGGCCGCTGCGGCGGCCCGGCCGGCGGTGCGGCCGGAGAAGAGGCAACCGCCCAGGAAGGTGCCCTCCAGGGCGTTGTAACCGTGCATGCCGCCGCCCCCGAAGCCGGCGACCTCGCCGGCGGCGTACACCCCGGCGAGGGGCTCGCCGTCGGTGCGCAGCACCCGGCCGGACAGGTCGGTGTGCAGGCCGCCGAGGGTCTTGCGGGTCAGCACGTGCAGCTGCACGGCGATCAGCGGACCGGCGGCCGGGTCGAGCAGCCGGTGCGGGGTGGCGACCCGGATCAGCCGGTCGCCCCGGTAGCGGCGGGCGCCGCGGATGGCGTGCAGCTGGGCGTCCTTGCCGAACGGGTGGGCGATCTCCCGGTCCCGGGCCTCGACGACCCGGCGCAGCGCCAGGGCGTCGAGCTGCGGCCCGCCGCTCTCGGCGGCCAGCTTGTTCATCCCGTCGACCAGCTCCGGCAGGCCCTCGGCGACGACGAAGTCCGCGCCGTGCCGCTTGAACGCCTCCACCGGCCCGGGCGCGCCGGGTCGGACCCGCTGGAGCACCTGCCGCACGCTGCGGTTGGTCAGGTCCGGGTTCTGCTCGGAGCCCGACAGCGCGAACTCCTTCTCCAGGATCTTCTGGGTGAGCACGAACCAGCTGTAGTCGTGCCCGGTGGCCCGCAGGTGACGCAGGGTGGCGAGGGTGTCGAAGCCGGGGAAGAGCGGCGCGGGCAGCCGCTCGCCGGTCGCGTCGAGCCAGAGCGAGGACGGTCCGGGCAGGATCCGGATGCCGTGCCCCGGCCAGACCGGGTCCCAGTTGCGCAGCCCCTCGGTGTAGTGCCACATCCGGTCGGGATTGATCACCTGGCCGCCGGCCGTCTCGGTGACGGCCAGCATGCGCCCGTCGACGTACGCGGGCACCCCGGTGACCATCCGGGCCGGCGGGGTGCCGAGCCGCGCCGGCCAGGCCCGCCGGACGAGGTCGTGGTCGCCGCCGATCCCGCCCGAGGTGACGATCACGGCCTGCGCCCCGTACGCGAAGTCGCCGACCACCGTCCGGGAGGTGGGTCGGCCGCGCGGGGCGTCGTCGGGGGCGAGCACCGCGCCCCGCACGCCGGTGACCACGCCACCGCTGGTGACCAGTTCGTCGACCCGGTGCCGGAACAGCAGCCGGATCCGGCCCTGCTCGGCGGCGGCGCGGACCCGCCGGGCGAACGGCTCGACCACGCCGGGGCCGGTGCCCCAGGTGACGTGGAACCGGGGCACCGAGTTACCGTGCCCGTGCGCCGCTCCCCCGCCCCGCTCGGCCCAGCTCACCACCGGGAAGACCCGGTGGCCCATGCCCCGCAGCCAGGCCCGCTTCTCGCCGGCCGCGAAGTGCACGTACGCCTCCGCCCACCGGCGCGGCCAGTGGTCCTCGGGACGGTCGAAGGCGGCGCTGCCGGTCCAGTCCTGCCAGGCCAGCTCCACCGAGTCCCGGATGCCCATCCGCCGCTGCTCCGGCGAGTCGACCAGGAACAGCCCGCCGAACGACCACCACGCCTGCCCGCCGAGGTTCTGCTCCGGCTCCTGGTCCAGCAGCAGCACCCGGCGGCCGGCATCAGCGGCCTCGGCGGCGGCGACCAGCCCGGCAAGGCCCGCGCCGACCACGATCACATCGGTATCCACGGCACCGACCGTACGTAGCCGGATGCCAAAATCCTTGCTCGGGGCGTGCGAGATCCGCCACCTCGTTTGTCACCGCGATGACAAAAGGAGCCGACGATGGCCGACACGCTGCTCGACATCGAGCCCGGCCTGGCCCACCTCGCGCCGGCGGTCGGCGAGCAGCTACGCGGCCTGCGCGCCCCGCTGCACGGGCGGATCCTGGAGACCGTCCGCGCCGCCATGCGGGCGCAGGGCCGCTCGCTCACCGGCGGGCAGGGGCGCGGGCTGGCCCTCGGCGTGCGTACCGCCGTGGACGCCTTCGTCGACGCGGTCGCCGAGCCGGCCCGCGACCTGGCCGCCACCCGGGCGGTCTTCCACGCGCTGGGCCGCACCGAGTACCGGGAGGGGCACCAGGTCGACGCGCTGCGCGCCGTGCTCACCCTCGGCGGCCGCGAGATGTGGGCGTTCCTGGTCGCGCACACCACGGCCGCCGGTCCCGCCCCCGCCGACCTGTACGTGGTCGCCGGCGCGCTCTTCGGCTACGTCGACGCGCTGGCCGGCGCCGCCGCCGAGGGTTACCTGGACGAGCAGCGCGATGCCGCGCAGGACTGGGCCACCACCCGGCGGCGGCTGATCACCCTGCTCGTGCAGCCGGAACCGCCGGCCGAGGCCGCGCTGCGCGCCGCCGCCGACGCCGCCGGCTGGCCGCTGCCCCGGACCGTCGCCGTGCTCAGCGTCGACGGCGGCGACGCCGAACACCTGGGGCGCACCATCGGCGGCGGCGCGATCGCCACGGTCATCGACGACGTGGTACGGATCGTGCTGCCCGACCCGGGCACCCCGGGGCGGCTCGACCGGGCCCGCCAGGCTCTCGCCGGGCGGCGGGCGGCGCTCGGGCCGAGCGTGGCGCTGGGCCGGGCCCGGCTGTCGTACCGGATCTCCGGACGGGCCCTGGCGCTGCGCCGGGAGGGCGTCCTGCCGGCCGACCCGGTGACCGGGGACGAGCAGCTGCTCACCCTGCTGCTGCGCTGGGAACCGGGGCTGGCCGACCACCTCGCCGACCCCTGCCTCGCCCCGCTGGCCGGCCTGCGGCCGGCCGCCCGCCGAGCCCTGGCCGAGACGCTGCACGGCTGGCTGCGCCGGCAGGGGCAGGTGGTCGCCGTGGCCGAGGACCTGCACACCCACCCGCAGACCGTGCGCTACCGGATGCGCCGGCTGCGGGAGCTGTTCGGCGCGGCCCTCGACGACCCCGACCGGCGGCTGGTGCTCCACCTCGCCCTGCGCCACCGGCTCGACGGCGGGTAGGGGCGGCGGCGCCCGGGCGAGGCCGCCGCCGCGGGGTGACCTTGCGGGCGGTGGCCACCATGGGAGTGTGCTTCGCTTCCTGTTGAACGTCTTGTGGCTCGTCTTCGGCGGTGGTTTCGTCCTGGCGCTGGGCTACGGCGTCGCCGCCCTGATCTGCTTCGCGCTCGTGATCACCATCCCGTTCGGGGTGGCCTCGCTCCGCCTCGCCTCGTACGCGCTGTGGCCCTTCGGCCGCACCCTCGTGCCGAAGCCCGGCGCCGGGGTCGCCTCCGGGCTGGCCAACGTGCTGTGGGTGCTGCTGGCCGGCTGGTGGTTGGCCCTGTCCCACATCCTCGCCGGCGTCGCGCTGTGCGTGACGATCATCGGCATCCCGTTCGGGGTGGCCAACTTCAAGCTCGTCCCCGCCGCGCTCTGGCCGCTCGGCCAGGAGGTCGTCGAAACGCCGTGAGCAGCCCACGCCGCTAACCGCGCAGCCGCGCGTTGAGTCGTGCGGCCTGCCGGGTGAGGTGGTCGCGTTCGGCGAGGCTGGGCGCCGACCGGGCAGCTTCGGCGTAGAGCCGTGCCGCCGCCACGAGGTCGCCGTCACGCTCCCTGAGGTAGGCGGCGACGGCGGCGTGCCGGGGCAGGCCCGGGTCGAGCCTCGCCAGAGCGGCCAGCCCTGCCCGAGGACCGTCGGCCTCGCCGACGGCGACGGCCCGGTTGAGGCGGGCCACCGGGCTGTCGGTGAGGCGCACCAGCTCGTCGTACCACTCGACGATCTGCACCCAGTCGGTCTCCTCGACCGTCCGGGCGTCGGCGTGCAACGCCGCGATGGCGGCCTGGGCCTGGAACTCGCCCAGGCGGTCGCGGGCGAGGGCTCTCTGGAGCACGTCGACGCCCTCGGCGATCAGGCCGGTGTCCCACCGGCCGCGGTCCTGCTCGGCCAGCGGCACGAGCCGGCCGTCGGGGCCGGTCCGTGCCGCACGCCGGGCATGGTGCAGCAGCATGAGCGCGAGCAGGCCCGCGACCTCCTCGTGGTCGGTCCTGGCCGCCAGCTGGCGAGTGAGCCGGATCGCCTCGGCGGCGAGGTCCACGTCGCCGGAGTAGCCCTCGTTGAAGACGAGGTAGAGCACGCGCAGCACTGTGGCGACGTCACCGGGCTCGTTGAACCGGACGCCCGAGACGGTCCGCTTGGCCCTGCTGATCCGCTGGGCCATGGTCGCCTCCGGCACGAGGTAGGCCTGCGCGATCTGACGGGTGGTCAGGCCGCCGACCGCGCGCAGGGTCAGCGCGACCGCCGAAGCTGGTGTCAGGGACGGGTGCGCGCACAGGAAGTACAGCTGGAGCGTGTCGTCCGCCACCTCGCTCGGGCCGGGCGCCGGCTCCACCTCGACGCGCACCTCGCGCCGACGCCGGGAGGCGTCGGCGCGGGCGGCGTCGAGGAACTTGCGCCAGGCCACGGCGACCAGCCAGCCCTTGGGGTCCCGCGGCGGGTCGTCCGGCCACGCGCGCACGGCCTCGACCAGGGCGTCCTGGACGGCATCCTCGGCCGCCGCGAAGTCAGCTCCGCGACGGACGAGGACCCCGATCACGGTGGGCGTGAGGGTCCGCAGCAGGACCTCGTCCACCGTGCGTCACTCCGTGACGGTCGCGTGCGCCGTCAGGAAGGGGCGCACCTCGAGCCATTCGTGGATCGGCTTCCCGCCGGCGCCCGGAGCCGCGGACAACTCGCCGGCCAGCTCGATCGCCCGCTCGTACGTGTCGACGTCGATCACCATCCAGCCGGCGATCAGGTCCTTGGTCTCCGCGAACGGGCCATCGGTGACCGGCGGCCGCCCCTCGCCGTCGTAGCGGACGAACGTGCCCTCCGGGGAGAGCGCCTGACCGTCAACGAACTCGCCGGTGCCCTCCAGCCGGTCGGCGAAGTCCTGCATGTACCGCAGGTGCGCCGAGACCTCCTCCGGCGTCCACTGGTCCATCGGCACGTCGTTGACCGCCGCCGGCGCGCCGCGGTAGTGCTTCAGCAGCAGGTACTTGGCCATCATGTTCTCCTCGATGCGGTACGGCCCGTCGTGGCCGTGTTCACCGCGGGGACGGAGCCGCGTCCGGGTTCTCGACATCCCACCACGAAATTTTTTGGGAGACATCAGCAGGCGAGGTTGCGCACCGCACTCCCCCTACGGCGTCCTAGGAGGCTGGCTGAGGGCGAGGGGGCGGGTCACCCGAAAGGGGCTCACGAAAGGCCGGGCGCCGCTACGGTCGGAGTGGTGGGCGGTCATAGCGGGGTGATCGAGGCACTCAAGGCAGATCCCACGATGTCGGGCCTACGCCGCTCCCTGGAGGCGTACTACGGCGACCCGGCCCGCGAGGCGGCGATGGACGCGTTCTACGCCCCCCTGGTCCGCCCGGACGACCTGGTCTTCGACCTGGGCGCGCACGTGGGCGACCGGCTCGGCAGCTTCCGGCGGCTGGGCGCCCGGGTGGTGGCCGTCGAGCCGCAGCCGCTCTGCACCCGGGCCCTGCGCGCCCTGTACGCGGGGGACGACGGGGTGACCGTGGTGGAGGCGGCGTGCGGAGCGCGTACCGGGCCGGTGCGGCTGCACGTGAACTCGGCCAACCCCACGATCTCGACCGCGTCGGCGGGGTTCCTGCGCGCTGCCGACGGAGCCGGCGGCTGGGCGCACGAGGTCTGGGACGCCGAGATCGAGGTGGCCGGCACGACGCTGGACACCCTGATCGCGGCGCACGGCGTGCCGGCCTTCGTGAAGATCGACGTAGAGGGCTTCGAGGACGCCGTGCTGGCCGGGTTGAGCCGGCCACTGCCGGCACTGTCGTTCGAGTTCACCACCATCGCCCGGGACCTGGCCGAGCGCTGCCTGGACCGGCTCACCGGGCTGGGCTTCACCGGGTTCACCGTCGCGCTCGGCGACGAGATGGCGTTCGCCCTGCCCGGGTGGCGGCCGGCGGGCGAGGTGGCGGCGTACCTGCGGGGGCTGCCGTACGAGGCGAACTCGGGCGACGTCTACGCCCGCACCCCGCCGGCCTGACCCCACCGGCGGTTCGGTCATCGGCACACGGTAGGCGCCCGTCCGATCCGTGAGCGAACGGGTCCCTCACTTGTCGACGCTGCTCATACCCCCGATCGCCGCGCTGTCCAGAGGCACTTTTTTCAGGTTTCGAACTTAGCCATTTTTCGTTACCTGCCTGTTATTGACGTGACCGTCGCCACTTCGGTTGACTGCGACGGAACCGCTTCCGCAACCGGTTCCGAAACGTCCGCCTCACCCCTGCGACCCGGGAGCGTCACGTGCCGATCACCATCGCCGACGTCGCCACCCGGGCCGGCGTGAGCAAGACGACGGTCTCCCGGGTGCTCAACGGCAAGGGCGAGGTGCACGTCCGCACCGCCGACCGGGTCCGCGCCGTCATCAACGCCCTCGGCTACGTGCCGAGCGCCCGCGCGGTCGGCCTGGCCCGCGGGCGTACCCGGGTGGTCGGCATGCTGGTGCCCGCTCTGACCTGGCCCTGGATGGGCGAGGTGCTCCAGGGCGCGGCCGACGTGGTCGAGGCCGAGGGGTACGGGATGCTGCTGTTCACCTGCACCCACGGCGACGAGTCGATGCGGCGGTTCGCCTCCCAGGTCTCCGCGAAGTCCTTCGACGGCCTGCTCGTGGTCGAGCCGGAGGGCACACTCGACTACATCACCGAGCTGCACGAGCGTGGCCTGCCGGTCATCCTCATCGACGACCGCGGCCACCAGCCGGGCTTCCCGTCGGTCCGTACCACCAACGAGTCCGGCGCGCGGGCCGCCGCGGCGCACCTGCTGGCGCACGGGCGGAAACGGCCGCTGGTCGTCACCGGCCTGCGCCGCTTCGGCTGTACCCGGGAACGGCTCGCCGGCTTCGCGGACGGCTACGCCGACGCCGGCCTGCCCATCGAACCCGCCCTCGTCGTGGAGGGTGACTTCACCTTCGAGTGCGGGCGGGCCGCGGTGGAACGCCTGCTCGCCGACGGCGTGCCGTTCGACGCCGTCTTCGCCCACAACGACCTCTCGGCCGCCGGGGCGCTCCAGGCGCTGCGGGACGCCGGCCGGCGGGTCCCGGACGACGTGGCGGTGGTCGGCTTCGACGACCTGCCACTGGCCGGGCACACCCACCCACCGCTGAGCTCGGTGCGCCAGCCGTTGCGGGAGATGGGGGCTGCCGCCGCCCGCACCCTCATCGCCCACCTCGCCGGCACGCCGCTGCCCGACACCCCGACCGTCATTCCCACCAGTTTCACCGTCCGCGCCTCGACCAGCGCCACCTGATCTCTCCACCGCTGTATCCACCACCCGCACCGGCGGGCACCGCGCCCACCGGTGGTAACACCGCACACCCTCCATCCACCACATCCCGCTCGAGGATTGCGGGAGCACCGAGGGAGACCTCCATGAGAAGAAGGCAGCTCCTCGCCGTCGCGCTGGCCGGCGCGATGGCCACCGGCGTCGCCGCGTGCGGCGACAGCCCGAACGCCAACAAGAAGACCGGCCCGGCGGCCACGGTGCTGAACATCGGCATGCCGAACGGCCCGCAGGCCGAGAACAACAACCCGTTCCTCACCACGTCCGCGGCGGCCTCGCTGGGCTACCGGTGGCAGATCTTCGAGCCGCTGATGATGTGGAACCCGGTGAAGCCGGCCGACCCGTTCAAGCCCTGGCTGGCGACCAAGGCCGAGTGGTCGGCGGACTACACCTCGGTGAAGGTCACCGTCCGCGACAACGCCACCTGGTCGGACGGACAGAAGGTCACCGCCGAGGACGTCGCCTTCACCTACAACCTGGTCAAGAAGTACCCGGCGCTCAACGACCAGGGCGTGCCCTACACGAATGCGACCGCCAGCGGCAACGAGGTCACCATCAAGATGGCCAGCCCGCAGTTCGTGAACCAGCAGAAGGTGCTGTGGCGGGTGCCGATCGTGCCCAAGCACATCTGGGAGAAGATCAGTGACCCGACGACCGACGCCGTCAAGCAGCCGGTCGGCAGCGGCCCGTACACCCTGAAGTCCTTCACCCCGGCCAGCATGACCCTGACGGTGCGCGACAAGGGCTACTGGCAGGACCTGCCGAAGGTCAAGGAACTGCGCTACACCTCCTACACGGACAACAGCGCGCAGACCACCGCCCTGGCCAACGGCGAGTCGGAGTGGAGCTTCGTCTTCATCCCCAACTACCAGGCCGTCTTCGTGGCCAAGGACCAGGAGCACCACAAGGTGTGGGCGCCGGCGATCCTGGGCATCCACGGCCTCTACCTCAACACCACGAAGAAGCCGTTCGACGACCCGGCGCTGCGCCGCGCCATGAACATGGTCATCGACCGCGCCGACATCTTCACCACGGCGGAGGCCGGCTACTTCCACCCGCAGGTGAAGAGCGTGACCGGTCTGCCCAGCCCGGCCGGTGACTCGTTCGTCGCGCCGGATTTCAAGGGCCAGGAGCACAAGGTCGACGTCGACGGCGCCAAGGCACTGCTCACCGGCGCCGGCTACAAGCTCGAGGGCAACACCCTCAAGGACAAGAGCGGCAAGGCCGTCACGGTCAAGTTGACCGACCCGGCCGGGTGGTCCGACTACCAGACCAGCCTGGAGATCGTGAAGGACAACCTGTCGAAGATCGGAATCGCCGCGACGATCGACAAGGCCAACCAGGACGCCTGGTTCCGCAACGTCGAGCAGGGCAACTTCGAGGCGACCTTCCGGTGGACCGAGGGCGGCGCCACGCCGTACGACATCTACCGGACCATCATGGACGGCCGGCAGCTCAAGCCGATCGGCACCGCCTCCCCCGCGGGCAACTTCGGCCGCTTCAACAACAAGGAGGCGACCGACGCCCTGGTCGCCTACGCGAACGCCACCGACGAGGCGGCCCGCACCGCCGCCATGAACACGCTCCAGAAGATCTTCGTGGAGCAGATGCCGATGATCCCGGTCGGCGCGGACAACATCGGCGGCGCGTACAGCACGAAGAACTGGACCGGCTGGCCGGACGACTCGAACCCGTACGGCGCGATGCAGCCCACCCAGCCCAACGCACTGGACGTGGTCCTGCACCTCAAGCCCGCCAACGGCTGACCTCGCCCACCGCCTCCCCGGCCGGCTGCCGGCCGGGGAGGCGCACCCCCACGTGAGACAGGAACTCGGCATGACGTTGAGCGAGAGCGCGGCGGCGCCGGTCGACGAGGTGGTGCTGGAGGCGGTCGGCCTGACCAAGCACTTCCCCGTCCGCAGGCGGCTGCGTGACCCCTTCTCCCGGACGCCGGCCGTCGTGCACGCCGTCGACGACGTATCGTTCGCGCTGCGTCGCGGCCGGGTGACCGCGCTGGTCGGGGAATCCGGCTCCGGCAAGTCCACGGTGGCCCGGCTGCTGGCCCAGATCTACCCCCGCACCGCCGGCGACCTCCGCCTGCACGGCACGTCGACCAGGGTGCGCGGCGGCCGTCCGTTCCGGTCGTACGTGCGGCGGGTCCAACTGATCCTGCAGGACCCGTTCGCGTCGTTGAACCCGGTGCACACCGTCCGCTACCACCTCACCCGTTCGCTGCGGATCCACGGCAACGCCGGGCGCGGCGCCGAGGACCTGGAGCAGGCCCTCGGCAAGCTGCTCACCCGGGTCAGCCTCACTCCGCCCGAGCGCTATCTGGACGCCTTCCCGCACGAACTCTCCGGTGGCCAACGGCAGCGCGTCGCCATCGCCCGGGCGCTCGGCGCCGACCCGGAGGTGCTCCTCGCCGACGAGCCGGTCTCGATGCTCGACGTGTCGATCCGGCTCGGCGTGCTCAACCTGCTGCAGGACCTCAAGGACCGGCTGAACATCGCCATCCTCTACATCACGCACGACATCGCCTCGGCCCGCTACTTCGCCGACGAGACGATCGTGATGTACGCGGGCCGGATGGTCGAGTGCGGCGACAGCGAGACCGTCACCCAGAACCCGGCCCACCCGTACACCCGACTGCTCACCGATTCGGCGCCCGATCCCGAGCGCATCACCGGCGACGGCGCCGGCGTCGACACGGCCGCCGGGAAGGACCGCGGTCAGGGCGAGCCGCCGAGCCTGATCGCCCCGCCCGCCGGCTGCCGGTTCCACCCCCGCTGCCCGCACGCCATGCGGCGCTGCACGACCGACCTGCCGCCGCGCCTGGACATCGGCGACCGGCCCGGCCACTGGGCGGCCTGCTGGCTCTACGACCCGGCCACCGTCGCCGCCGACGCCCCCGGCTCCGCCGCGCCCGACGCCGACCCGGCCGTGCCACCGCCCCCGGCGGCGGTCGAGCGGGACGACACCGCCACCCTCGGGGAGGCACGATGAGATTCCTCCTGCAGCGCACGGCCTTCTACCTGTTCACGGCGTGGGCGGCCATCACGCTCAACTTCTTCATCCCGCGGCTGGTCCCGGGCGACCCGGTGCAGTCGCTCATCTCGCGCAACCAGGGCCGGATCAGCGCCGACGCCATCGAGTCGCTGCGCGTGCTGTTCGGGCTGGACGCGAACGAGAACGTCTGGGAGCAGTACCTCGACTACTGGGGTCAGCTCCTCCACGGTGACCTGGGCCTGTCGTTCACCTTCTTCCCGGCGCCGGTGTCGACGGTGATCGGCGACAGCCTGCCGTGGACGGTCGGCCTGGTCGGCATCACCACGATCATCAGCTTCCTGCTCGGCACCGCGCTCGGCGTCGGCGCCGGCTGGCGGCGCGGCTCCTGGGTCGACGGGCTGCTGCCGGCCACCACGTTCCTGTCCTCGATCCCGTACTTCTGGTTGGGCCTCGTCGCCATCGCGCTGTTCGCCGGGCCGGGGAGCTTCTTCCCGTCCTCGGGCGGCTACGAGCCGGGTCTCGTGCCGGCGTTCGACCAGTACTTCGTCCCGAGCGCGATCCAGCACAGCATCCTTCCCGCGGCGACCATCCTGGTCTCCTCGATGAGCGGGTGGATCCTCAGCATGCGGAACATGATGGTCACGGTCTCGTCGGAGGACTACATCACGGTCGCCCACGCGAAGGGGCTGTCGGAGCGCCGGGTGGCCCTCAGCTACGCGGCCCGCAACGCGCTGCTGCCCAACGTCTCGGGCTTCGCGCTGTCGCTCGGGTTCATCGTGGGCGGCACGCTGCTGGTGGAGATCGTCTTCTCCTACCCGGGTCTCGGGTACCAGCTCTTCCAGGCCGTCGGCGCCAAGGACTACCCGCTCATGCAGGGGATCTTCCTGATCATCACGATCTCCGTGCTGGTGGCGAACCTGCTCGCCGACGTCGCGTACCTGCTTCTCGACCCGCGGACCCGAAAGAGCTGAGCGATGACCATCTCACCGTCGAGCATCGAGCAGGTCATCCCCGGTCAGGGGGCGATGGCCCAGCCGTCGGCCGCGCCGGGCCGGGCGAAGCGGCGCCGGTTCCGGTTCGTCGCCAACGCCAAGGCCGCGACCGGCCTGGTCATCCTGGGCATCTACTGCCTCTTCGCGGTGATCGGGCCGTGGGTGGCGCCGTACGACCCGGACGCGCGCAGCGCCGACGTGCTCCAGGCGCCGTCGCTGCGGCACTGGTTCGGCACCACCCACCTCGGTCAGGACATCTTCAGCCAGATCCTGGTCGGCGCGCGCAGCGTCATGGTGGTGGGCCTGGTCGCCGGCGTGCTGGCGACGATCCTGTCCATCCTCATCGGCGTGACCGCCGGCTACATCGGCGGGGCGGCCGACGAGGGCCTGTCGGCGCTGTCCAACGTGTTCCTGGTCATCCCGGCGCTGCCGCTGATCATCATCGTGACGTCGATCGTCGAGCAGGCCAGCGACACGCTGGTGGCGCTCATCATCGGTCTCACCTCGTGGGCGTGGGGCGCCCGGGTGCTGCGCGCCCAGACGTTGTCGCTGCGGCGCCGCGACTACGTCGAGGCGGCCCGGGCGACCGGCGAGCGGACCTGGCGGATCATCCTCTTCGAGATCCTGCCGAACCTCACCGCGATCATCGCGTCCGGCTTCGTCGGCACGGTCATCTTCGCGGTCATGTCGGAGATCACCCTGGCCTTCATCGGCATCTCGTCGATCTCGTCCTGGAACTGGGGCACCATCCTGTTCTGGGCTCAGGGCCAGCAGGCCCTCGCGCAGGGCGCCTGGTGGTGGTTCGTCCCGGCCGGGCTGGCCATCGCGCTGCTCGGCACCGCCCTCGCCCTGATCAACTTCGGCATCGACGAGTTCGTCAGCCCCCGGCTGCGCAGCGCCGGCAAGACCCGGATCCGCACCGCCGACGGCCGCAGCGTACGGATGCGGGTCGGCTTCACCCCCGTGCTGGCCCCGGCCCGTCCGGTGCCGGCCCCCCGAGAGGAGGTCGCACCATGAGTGATCCGGTGCTGGAGATCCGCGGGCTGCGGGTCGACTACGGGCTCGGCGACGCGGCCGTGCACGCCGTCCGCGACGTCGACCTGACCCTGCACCGGGGCGAGGTGCTGGGGCTGGCCGGCGAGAGCGGCAGCGGCAAGTCCACCCTGGCGTACGGGCTGACGCGGTTGCTGCCGCCGCCCGGCGTGGTCAGCGGCGGCCAGGTGATCTACCACCCGGTCGACGGCCCGCCGGTGGACGTGCTGACGCTGAGCCCGGCGCAGCTGCGGCAGTTCCGCTGGGCGGAGACCTCGATCGTCTTCCAGGGCGCGATGAACTCGCTCAACCCGGTGCACAAGGTCTCCACCCAACTGCTCGACGTGATCAAGGCGCACGAGCCGAAGACCACGGCGGCGGGCCGGCTGGCCCGGGCCCGGGACCTGCTGCGTCTGGTCGGCATCGCCGCCGACCGGCTGGACAGCTACCCGCACCAGCTCTCCGGCGGTATGCGGCAGCGCGTGATGATCGCCATGGCGCTGGCCCTGGAGCCGCAGCTGGTCATCATGGACGAGCCGACGACCGCGCTGGACGTGGTGATGCAGCGGCAGATCCTCGGCCAGCTCGCCGAGCTGCGGGAGCGGCTGGGCTTCGCGGTGCTGTTCATCACCCACGACCTGTCGCTGCTGGTCGAGTTCTCCGACCGGATCGCCATCATGTACGGCGGCCGGATCGTCGAGGAGGCGCCCGCCGCGCAGCTGTACCGGCGGGCGCTGCACCCGTACACCGAGGGGTTGCTGCACTCCTTCCCGGCGCTGCGCGGCCCGCGGCGCGAGCTGACGGGCATCCCCGGCTCCCCGCCGGACCTGCGGGCCATGCCGGAGGGCTGCGCGTTCCACCCGCGGTGTCCGAAAGCGTTCGACCCGTGCGACAAGAAGGTGCCGGCGCTGGGCCCGCCCGGCGACGACGACCCGGGCCGGGCCGTCGCCTGCTGGCTGCACCCGGCCGCCACGCCGCTCCCCCGCTGACCCCCTTCCGTCCGACCGAACGACCCGCTACCGCGAGGAGAACCATGGACACCGACCTCACCCGCCCGACCACCGACGGCTCCAGGTCGCCGCGCGGCGTCAGTCACGCCGAGCTGGAGTCGTCGCACGGGCAGGCCGACCCGATCGGCACCCTCCCGCGGACCTTCCGGTGGGGGGTGGCGACCTCGTCGTACCAGATCGAGGGCGCGGTGGCCGAGGACGGCCGGACGCCGTCGATCTGGGACACCTTCTGCCGCGTCCCGGGCGCGGTGGCCAACGGCGACCACGGCGACGTGGCCTGCGACCACTACCACCGGATGCCGGAGGACGTCGCGCTCATCGCCGACCTGGGGCTGGACACGTACCGGTTCTCGGTGGCGTGGCCGCGGGTGCAGCCGGGCGGGCGCGGGCCGGCGAACCCGGCCGGGCTGGCCTTCTACGACCGCCTGGTGGACGAGCTGCTCGGCCGCGGGCTCGACCCGTGGGTGACGCTCTACCACTGGGACCTGCCGCAGGAGCTGGAGGACGCGGGCGGCTGGCCGAACCGGGACACCGCCTACCGCTTCGCCGACTACGCGGAGCTGGTCTTCGCCGCCCTCGGCGACCGGGTGAAGACCTGGACCACGCTGAACGAGCCGTGGTGCTCGGCGATGCTCGGGTACGCGTACGGCCTCCACGCCCCGGGCCGGCGCAACCTGGGTGACGGGATCGCCGCCGCGCACCACCTGCTGCTCGGTCACGGGCTGGCGGTGCAGCGGTTGCGCGCCGCGGCGGCCACCCCGATCGAGCTGGGCCTGACCGTCAACCTGTCCACCGCCGACCCGGCCACCGACAGCGCGGCCGACCGGGACGCGGCCCGGGCGGCCGACGGGCTCGGCAACCGGCTCTACCTGGACCCGGTGTTCCGGGGCGCCTACCCGCAGGACGTGGTGGCCGACCTGGCCGCCGAGGGGGTGCGCATCCCGGTCGAGGAGGGCGACCTGGCGGTCATCTCGTCGCCGATCGACGTGCTCGGGGTGAACTTCTACTTCGGGCAGGTGCACTCCGGCGTGGACGAGCAGGGCCGGGAGCGGGACGACGACGGCCGGCCGGTGCGCCGGGTCATCCGCCGGGACCTGCCGCGCACCGCGATGGACTGGGAGATCGTGCCGGAGTCCTTCACCGAGCTGCTGGTCCGGCTGCACCGCGACTACCCGGGCGTGCCCATGGTGATCACGGAGAACGGGGCGGCCTTCGGCGACGAGCCGGACGCCGACGGGTTCGTGGCCGACGACGACCGGGTGGCGTACCTGGCCGAGCACCTGCGGGCGGTGGCCCGGGCCCGGCAGGCCGGCGCCGACGTGCGCGGCTACTTCGCCTGGTCGCTGCTGGACAACTTCGAGTGGGCGTACGGCTACGACAAGCGGTTCGGCATCGTCCGGGTGGACTACGACACCCAGCGGCGCACGCCGAAGCGCAGCGCGCACTGGTACCGCGACACCGTCCGGCGGGTGCGCGGGGAGCGCTGATTCGCTGCTCAGCGTGGCCGCCCGGACGCGATCCGGGCGGCCACGTCGGCGTGCCCGCGAAAGCCTCGCGGGCACTTTTTTCATACCTTGACATAAGCGGTTGGGGACGATTCTCTCAGTCATGACCTTCGATCGAATCGGAAGGGAGCACCGGTGCCCCCCACCACCCCTCGGCTACCGCGTACCTGCTAAGCGGCGGGCCGGTGAGCGCGGCCACCCGGGACGAGGTGATGCGCAGGCTGTTCAGCCCCCTCACCACCAAGGTGCTGGTGCACGACTGGAACTACGGCGACTACAGCACCATCGGCTCCGGGCTGCTCGCCGACAGCGCGGTGCGCACCGACCCGCTCTTCGGCGGCATCGCCTGGCACGGCTACTGGGGTGACCCGGCGGTCGGCAGCCAGGTCCACGGCCAGTACCCGGCGGTGCCGCAGTTCAGCACCGAGCACTCCGGCGGCACCTGGATCGCCAACCAGCACAACGAGGACATGGCCGACATCGTGAACTACGCCCGGAACTGGAGCCGGAGCGTGGTGAAGTGGAGCCTCGCGGTCAACCAGTACATGGGCCCGCACAACGGCGGCTGCGGCACCTGCACCGGCCTGATCACCGTGCAGGAGGGCGGTGCCCGCGCCGGCCAGGTCGACTACACCATCGAGTACTACACGACCGGACACCTGACCAAGTTTCGTCCGGCCCGGGGCGCTGCGGATCGACTCCACCGCCAACGGCACCGTGCAGAACGTCGCGTACCGCAACCCGGACGGGTCCAAGGCGCTGCTCGCGCACAACGGCGGCAGCTCCGCCCAGTCGGTGAAGATGGTCTGGGGCGGGCGGTCCTTCACCTACACCCTGCCGGCCCGCACCACCGCCACGTTCACCTGGTCCGGCAGCCAGTCCGGCGGGGGCGGCACGCCGACCGGCCGATCACCGGCATCGGCGGCAAGTGCCTCGACGTCACCGACAACTCCAGCGCCGACGGCACGCCGGCACAGATCTGGAGCTGCACCGGCGGCGCGAACCAGCAGTGGACCCGGGCCGCCGACGGCACCCTCCGCTCGCTGGGCAAGTGCCTCGACGTGGCCGGAGGCGGCACCGCCGACGGCACCCGGGTGCAGTTGTGGACCTGCAACGGCAGCGCCGCCCAGCAATGGACCTGGACGGCCGGGCGGGACCTGGTGAACCCGCAGGCGAACAAGTGCCTAGACGTCACCGGCAACACCTCCGCCGACGGCACCAAGACGCAGATCTGGAGCTGCACCGGCGGCGCCAACCAGAAGTGGACGCTCCCGTCCTGAGCCGGAGCCGGGCCGGTGGCGCTCCCCGCCGCCGGCCCGGTCGCTCAGCGGGTCCGCGACCGGGGCCGCCGCACCGGCCGCGCCGGCGCCGGCACCACCCGG
>NZ_MUYZ01000140.1:0-16287 GCF_003013775.1 Micromonospora sp. MH33 | reverse complement strand
ATCACCCACCTCCCCGCCGGGGTGTACGCCGCCGCGGCGGCGCTGCTCGGCGTGCTCGCCGAGCTGATCCGGGCCGCCACCGTCCCGCCGGCCGGCTCGGCCCAACCGGTCCGCCGCTGGTCGGTGCTGCTCAACGGGGCGCTGCGCCGGGCACCGGACGACCCCACCGAGCTGCGCTGGCGGGTCAGCCCGGCGGCCGGGGCGCTCGCCGCGGCGTCGCTGCCCACCGCCCTGGCCCTGGCCACCCTGGCGCCGGCGCTGGTGGTGGCGCTGGTCGAACCGCTCCGGGTGCTGTCCCGGATCTGGCAGGGACCGCCACCGGAACTGCTCACCCCGCCGCCCGAGGCGGTGGATCCCACGCACGTGCTCACCGCGCTGCTGCTCACCGCGACGGCGGCGCTCGCCGCCACCGGGTTCAGCGGCGGCCGGCGGTCCCGGGCCGTGCCGGTGGTCCTGCCGGGCGCGGCGGTCACGCTGCTCATCACCCCGGTGGCGCTCGGCCGCGGCTGGCCGGTGACCGCCCTGGCCGGGCTGGCCGTCTTCACCGTCTCGATGCTGGGGCTGGCGCTCACCCCGCCGCCGGCGCTGGCCGAACCGGCCCGCTCGATCCGGGTGGCCCGGGTGCTGGTGTTCGCCATCGGGCTGGCCGCCGGGAACGCCGGGCTCGCCGGCAGCCTCGCTACCCGGGAGCTGACCCTGTTCACGCTGGGCGGCGCGGTCGGCGTCGGCGCGGTCGCCGCGCTCTTCGGCACCACCCAGCGGGCCCGCATCCTCGGCTGGCTCTTCGCCTCGCTGATGGCCCAGCTCTTCGTGCTCACCCTCGGCCTGGTGGCCGGGCTCGCCGCGGTCTGGTCCGCGTTCGGGGTGCTGGCGGTCGGGGCGGCGCTCCAGGTCTTCGCCACCGCTCTCCCCCGGCTGCGCCGGCCCGAGGCGTACCGGGAGGCGGCCACCGTCGAGTGGAGCGGCCACGCGGCGGCGCTCATCGCGCTGGCCCTGGCGTACGACTCGCCCCGGCACATCGCCGCGCTGCTGGCCGCCTGGGGCGCCGTCCTCGGCGTGGCGGCCAGCCGCCCGGGCCGGCGGCCGATGGAGCGGAACCTGCTGTTCTGGGCGGTGGTCATCTGCGAGATCAGCGCCTGGTGGATCCTCATGCGGGTGGCCGACGTGGCGCTGCCGGAGGCCTACACCCTGCCGTTCGCGGCGCTCGCCCTGCTGGTCGGGGTGCTGCAACTGCGCCACCGGCCCGACCTGTCGAGCTGGGTGGCGTACGGGCCGGCGCTGGTCGCCGCGTTCCTGCCGACGCTGGCGATCGTGCTGGCCACCGAGTCCAGCATGCTGCGCCAGGTGCTGCTGCTGCTCGGTGCCGTCGCGGTGCTGATCTTCGGCTCGACGAGCCGGCAGCAGGCGCCGGTGATCGTGGGCGCCACGGTCACCGCGGTCGCCGCGGTGCACGCGCTGTTCAGCCTCGGCCCGTGGCTGGTGCTGATCCCGGTCGGCTTCGTCCTGCTGGTGCTCGGCGCGAGCAACGAGCGCCGCCGCCGCGCCCAGGAACGGCTCCAGACGGCGCTGCGGGGCATGCGATGAGGCGGGTTCAGCCGAGCGAGGCGCGGAGGGTGGCTTCCTTCTCGGCGACCAGGTCCTCCAGGCTGGCCTGGTAGGCGGCCATCCGGTCGCGCAGCGCCGGGTCGGACGCGCCCAGGATGCGCACGGCGAGCAGCCCCGCGTTGCGGGCGTTGCCGATCGACACCGTGGCCACCGGCACGCCGGCCGGCATCTGCACGATGGAGAGCAACGAGTCCATGCCGTCGAGATACTTCAGCGGCACCGGCACGCCGATCACCGGCAGCGGGGTGACCGAGGCGACCATGCCGGGCAGGTGCGCCGCGCCGCCCGCCCCGGCGATGATCACCTTGACGCCACGGTCGGCGGCCGCCCGGCCGTACTCGATCATCTTGACCGGGGTGCGGTGCGCCGACACCACGCCGACCTCGTAGGGCACGCCGAACTCGTCGAGCGCCTCGGCCGCGGCCCGCATGGTCGGCCAGTCCGAGTCGCTGCCCATGATCAGCCCGACGGTGCTCATTGGCGTCCTTCCCGCAGCCAGCGGGCCGCACGCGCGGCCCGGGCCCGTACGTCGTCCAGGTCGTTGCCGAGCACGGTGACGTGCCCGATCTTGCGGCCCGGGCGCACCTGCTTGCCGTAGAGGTGGACCTTGGCCCCGGGTTCCGCGGCGAAGAGGTGGTGCAGCCGCTCGTCGATCGACATGCCACCCGGCTCGCCGCCGAGCACGTTAGCCATCACCACGACCGGCGCGGTGAGCGAGGTGTCCCCCATCGGGTAGTCGAGGACGGCCCGCAGGTGCTGCTCGAACTGGGAGGTCCGGGCCCCCTCGATGGTCCAGTGCCCCGAGTTGTGCGGCCGCATGGCCAGCTCGTTCACCACCAACCCGGTGGGCGTCTCGAACAGCTCCACCGCGAGCAGGCCGACCACGCCGAGCGCGGTGGCCAGGTCGATGGCGAGCTGCTGCGCGGCCACCGCCCGCTCCTCCGGAAGGTCGGGCGCCGGGGCGAGCACCTCGACGCAGATGCCGTCCCGCTGCACCGTCTCCACCACCGGGTACGCGGCGACCTGCCCGAACGGTGAGCGGGCCACCTGCACGGCCAGCTCCCGGCGCAGCGCCACCCGCTCCTCGACGATCAGCGGGGTGCCCCCGGCCAGCAGGGTGGTGGCCAGCTCGGCAGCTCCGGTGGCGTCCTCCACCATCCAGACGCCCCGGCCGTCGTAGCCGCCGCGGGCGGCCTTGAGCACCACCGGCCAGCCGATCTCCGCGCCGAACGCCACCAGGTCGGCCGGGGCCTCCACCGGACGCCAGGCCGGGTTCGGCGCGCCCAGCTCACCGAGCCGCTCACGCATCACCCGCTTGTCCTGGGCGTGCACCAGCGCCTCGGCCGGCGGGAAGAGCTTCACGCCCTCCTCGGCCAGGGTGCGGATGTGCGCGTTGGGCACGTGCTCGTGGTCGAAGGTGACCACGTCGCACCCCTTGGCGAAGGTGCGCAGGGCGGCGAGGTCGGTGTGGTCGCCGTACTGGACGTCGGCGGCGACCAGGGCGGCGCCGTCGTCCGGGGCGAGCGCGAGCACGCGCAGCGACTGGCCGAGGGCGATGGCGGCCTGGTGGGTCATCCGGGCCAGCTGGCCACCGCCCACCATGCCGACGACAGGCAGTCCGGTACGGGAATCCATAGCGCCGCCAGCCTATCGGGGCGGCAGCGGGCGGCGGTCCCGAGGGCCGGGACCCGGGAAAGTCGGTCAGGACCTGCCCACGGCCGGGTTGCCAAGATCAACGCATGACGACCCGCGATCTGCTCCGCGGCCTGCCGGTGCTCGCCCACGACATGCCGTCCTTCGACCCGACCGACGTGCCGGCGGAACCCACCGCCCTCTTCGCCGACTGGCTCGCCGGAGCGGTCGCCGCCGGGGTGGACGAGCCACACGCCATGACGGTCGCGACGGTCGACGCCGACGGCGCGCCCGACGTGCGGGTACTGATCCTGAAGGACCTGGACGCCGAGGGCTGGCACTTCGCCACCACCTCGACCAGCGCCAAGGGGAGGCAGATCGCCGGCGACCCCCGCGTCGCGCTCGGCTTCCACTGGCGGGAGCAGGGCCGGCAGGTCCGGGTACGCGGCACCGCCCGGCCCGCCGACCCCGACGTCTCCCGGCGGGACTTCCTGGCCCGGCCGGAGGGCTCCCGGATCGCGACCCTGGCCGGCCGGCAGAGCGCCGTCCTCGCCGACCGCGCCGAGCTGGACCGGAAACTGGCCGAGGTACGCGCCCGGCTGGCCGCCGATCCCGGGCTGGTCGCCGAGGGGCACACGGTCTACTCGGTGACCCCGGCGAGCGTCGAGTTCTGGCAGGCCGACCGGGAGCGCCGGCACGTTCGGCTGCGGTACCGGCGGGGCGCCGACGGGTGGAGCCGCGACCTGCTCTGGCCGTGACCGTCAGCCGAGCCGGGCGACCAGATCCTCGGCCGTGGTGACCGGCCGGTCGCAGACGAACCCCCGGCAGACGTACGCGGTGGGCCGACCGCCCAGCGCCGGCCGGTCCGCCAGCAGCGGCACGCCGGGCTGGTCGGCGCGGCCCGCCACCACCACGGCCCCGGGCGGGGCGTGCCGGAGCGCGGCGGCCACCAGCGGGTCGCCCACCGGGTCGTCGGTCACCACCGCGATCTCGTACGGCCCGGAGAGCAGCGCCTCGCCGACCGTGGCCGCGTAGCCGGTGAACCGGGCGTGCCGCCCGACGATCGGCGCGACCGTCGACAGGGCCGCCTCGGCCGCCTCCCGGTACCGGGTCTGACCCGTCAACGCCGCGTACGCGACGAGCGCCGCGACCATCGCCGAGCGGCCGGCCGGGGTGGCGTTGTCGGTCGGGTCGGCGGGCCGGGTGACCAGGCGCTCGGCGTCGTCGGCGGTGTCGTAGAAGCCGCCGTCCGGTGCGGCGAACCGGGCCAGCGCCACGTCGAGGAGCTGACCGGCCAGGGTGAGCCAGCGCCCCTCGCCGGTGAGCTGGTGCAGCGCGCAGAACGCCTCGGCCACGCAGCCGTAGTCCTCCAGCACGCCGGCCGGCTCGCCGACGACCTTGTCCCGGGAGACCCGGCGGAGCCGGCCGTCCACCACGTGCACGGCCGCCAGGTGCTCGGCGGCGTCCCGCATCGCGCCGTCGGCCACGATGGTGACGCCCTCCATGAGGTTGGCGTCCTCGTCGTCGGGTGACGCGTAGAGGGCCGCGACCTGCTGGAACTCGGCGATCGCCGTGATCGCGAGCCCGTTCCAGGCGGCCACCACCTTGTCGTCCCGGGCCGGCTGGGGGCGGGTGTCCCGGGCGGCGAGCAGCCTCCCCACCACCCCCTGCCAGCGGGCCCGGACCTCCGGGTCGGCGTCGTCCACGTCGCGGGCCAGCCGGAGCACGCTCGTGCCGCCTTCGAAATTCCCCTGCTCGGTCACGCCGAACAGGTCGGCGGCGAAGCGGCCGTCCTCCTCGCCCAGCACCTCGACGAGCTGGGCCGGGGTCCAGACGTAGGTGAGGCCCTCGACGCCCTGGGTGTCCGCGTCCAGCGCCGAGGCGAAACCCTCGCCGGCCCGGTGCAGTTCGTCGGCGAGGAACCGGGCCGTGTCGCGGGCCACCCGCCGGGCCAGCCGGTCCCCGGTGAGCCGCCAGAGCTGGGTGTAGACCCGCAGCAGCAGGGCGTTGTCGTAGAGCATCTTCTCGAAGTGCGGCACCGTCCAGTGCCCGTCCACCGAGTAGCGCGCGAAGCCGCCGGCGAGCTGGTCGTGCAGGCCGCCGCGGGCCATCGCCTCGCAGGTGTGCCGGACGATCTCCAGGCTCCGGGGCGAACCGGTGCGCTGGTGGTGCCGGAGCAGGAAGAGCAGGTTCATGTGCGGCGGGAACTTCGGGGCGCCGCCGAAGCCGCCGTTCGTCTCGTCGTACTCCGTGGCCAGCTGGTCGGCGGCGGCGTCCAGCAGCTCGGCGGTGAGCGGGGCGGTCAGGCCGCCCACGGCCTGCGCGCCGCCGATCGCCTCGACCACGGCGGCGCCCTGCTGGAGCACCGCCTCCCGCTGGTCCCGCCAGGCGGTGGCGACCGAGCCGAGCAGCCGGATGAAGTTGGCCCGCGGGAAGTAGGTGCCGCAGAAGAACGGGGTGCCGTCCGGGGTGGCGAACACCGTCATCGGCCAGCCGCCCTGCCCGGTCATCGCCTGGGTGGCGGTCATGTAGACCGCGTCGACGTCGGGCCGCTCCTCCCGGTCCACCTTGACGCAGACGAAGTCGTCGTTCATGAGCTGGGCGACGCCCTCGTTCTCGAACGACTCGTGCGCCATGACATGGCACCAGTGGCAGGCCGCGTAGCCGACCGAGATGAGCACCGGCACGTCGCGCCGCTTCGCCTCCGCGAACGCCTCGTCGCACCAGGGCCACCAGTCGACCGGGTTGTCGGCGTGCTGGAGCAGGTAGGGCGACGTGGCGTCGGCGAGTCGGTTCACCCGACGACCATATCGGCCACACGCCGGAGACGCGGCCGGAGTGGACCGGTCGGGCCGGGGAGCCACCTCCCCGGCCCACCGGGTACACCAGCGGCCGTGATCAGGCGGCGTCCAGCCGCACGGGGAACAGCGGGGGGACGACCCGGACGTACACGTCGTAGAACGGGTCGCGGCCCGAGATCTCCAGCCGGACGTCCGCATCACCCGGCCGGAGGCGCACCCCGCTCGGCTCGGTTCTCGTCGCCGTCCATGGCACCGCCTGGCCCGCCAGGCACCGCACCTCGGCGCGGTCGAGCCCGACCAGCCGGCCGTTCTGCTGGACATGGGCGTCGACGAACACCAGTGCCGCCTGGCTACAGGTCAGCGTGCCTCGTACAGTCACCAGGCCGTCCGGCATGACGACCGCGCCGGTCCCCGCCACCGTCGCCTGAGGATCCAGCGGCGGCAGCGCCGGCGGGTTGGTCAGGTGCACCTCGCCCCGAGCGGCCGGCGCCCCACCTGAACAGTGCTGCTCGAAGGTGGCGTCGAGCTTCTCGAGATAGTTGTAGGGGCCGAACCGGATGTCCTGGATGGTGAACGAACCGACCAGGTCGCCGTCACAACCGCCGAGGTTGCTGTTGAGGACCATTCCCGGGCCGCCCTCGTAGTAGGGCCAGGCGGTGGCGCCGGTGTAGGTACGGGGTTCCAGCGGACCGCCGTCGGGCGCCAGCACCAGGTAGAAGTTGGCTCCCGTGGCGGGATCGACGGCCTCGACCCGGGCGTCGAACGGGCTGCCGTAGAGCTGGGCCGTCATGCCGGTCGCGGTCGAGAAGGAGAAGGTCTCTCCCCGGGTCACCGGGTCGTCCGGATCACCGGTCACCGTGAAGGTGCCCGAGGCGGGGCCGCTCGGCGGCTCGGCCGGACACGATCCGTCCTTCCGATATTTATCTTTGTTGATTTAAATCGGCGCATGCCCGGCGCCGCCGGGCCGTCCGAAGGAGACGGTTCATGCGCAGACTCCCCACCCTGCTCGCCCTCGCCGCCCTCGCCGGATCCGTGCTGGCTCCCGGCACCGCGTCCGCCGAGGTCCCGCCGGAGACCCGGTTCTCCGCCACCACCGGCGTCGGGGTCCACAACGCGTACGAGCGCGGCACCTACCCCTACCTGGCCCAGGCGCTCGACGCCCGGCCCGGGCTGATCGAGCTGGACGTCTGGCCGGACGTGCTGACCCGGCAGTGGCGGGTCAGCCACTCCAACCCGCTCGGCAACGACAACAACTGCGTGGCCGCCACCAGCGCCGCCCAGCTCTACACCGGCACCCGGAACCGGAACCTGGAGCACTGCCTGGACGACATCCGGATCTGGCTGGGCGCGCACCCCGACGCGGGCCCGCTGGTGCTCAAGCTGGAGCTGAAGACGGGCTTCAGCGGCCGTACCGGGCAGGGACCGGCCGAGCTCGACGCGGTGCTCGCCGCCCGGCTCGGCGACCGGGTGTTCCGCCCGGCCGAGCTGCTCGGCGGTCACACCGGCCTGGACGCCGCCGCGCGCGCCGACGCCTGGCCCAGCCGGGCCCAGCTCGCCGGCCGGCTGATCGTCGAGCTGATCCCCGGCACCGTCGAGGAGGGCAACCCGACCGACACCCTCTGGACCGACGTCGAGTACGCCCGCCACCTGGCCGGCCTCGCGGCGGCCGGCACGCTGGGCACGGCCCGCGCCTTCCCGGCCGTGCACCGGGCGCAGGCCGGCGACCCGCGCACCCGGTACGCCGACGCGAGCCTGCGGCCCTGGTTCGTGCTCTTCGACGGCGACGCCACCGCGTACGTCACCGGCGGCATCGACACCGCCTGGTACGACACCAACCACTACCTGCTGGTGATGACCGACGCGCAGAACGTCCCGCCGGCGGTCGGCGCGGGCGACGCCGGCGCGGCGGCGGCCCGGGTGGCCGAGCTGGCCCGGAAGCACGCCAGCATCGCCTCCGCCGACTGGGCGACCCTGCCCACCGTCCTCGACGACGTGCTGCCCCGCGGCCGACCCGGCGACCGGCCGGTCCGCGCCGCCGTGGCGATCGGCCCCGGCGGCGCGGGACGGCCAACCGGCGCGGGACGGTCGGAACGCGCGGGACGGCAAGAAGGCGCGGGACGGTCGGAACGCGCGGGACGGTCAGGAGGCGCCGTCGGCGCGGAGCGGGAGGACGTTGCCACGCGCGGTGTCCAGCAGCGACCCGAGCACCGCCCCGATCTTGTCCGCCGGCATCGGCTTGAAGAAGTGGTAGCCCTGGGCGGCGGTGCAGCCCAGCTCGGCCAGGGCGATCCGCTGCTCGGCGGTCTCCACGCCCTCGGCCACCACCCGCAGACCCAGCTCGTGGGCGAGCCCGACGGTGGTCCGCACGATCGCGGCGGCCTCCGGCGAGTCGGCCATCCGGATCACGAAGGAACGGTCCACCTTCAACTCGTCCACCGCGATCCGGGTCAGGAAGGTCAGCGAGGAGAACCCGGTGCCGAAGTCGTCGACGGCGAGCTGCACGCCCATCGCGCGGAGGGTGGCCAGCACCTCGTCGATGACCTCCAGCTCGCTCATCACCACCGTCTCGGTGATCTCCAGCACCAGCCGGTGCGGCGGGACCTGGTGCCGGCGCAGTGCCTCGCCGATCTCGGCCGGCAGCCGCGGGTCGAGCAGGCTGCGCGCCGACAGGTTCACCGAGATCGGGATGTCCAGCCCCTCGCGCGCCCAGCCGGCCGCCACCGCGAGGGCCTTGTCCAGCACGTAGCGGGTGAAGCTGCCGAGCTGCTCGCTGTTCTCCACCGGGCGGATGAAGTCCGCCGGGCCGAGCCAGCCGCGGCGCGGGTGCCGCCAGCGGATGAGCGCCTCCACCCCGGTCGGGGCGCCGGTGGCCAGGTCCACCGCCGGCTGCAACGCCAGCACCAGCTGGTCGTCGGCCTCCAGGGCCTCCCGCAGCTCCGCGAGCAACGCCAGGTGGTCGGTGCTCGCCGCATCGCGCGAGCTGTCGTACGCGGCGACGCTGCCGCCGCCCTCCTTCGCCTGGTACATGGCGATGTCGGCCCGACGCAGCAGCTCGGTCAGGTCGGCGGTGCCCGCGTCGGCGACCACCACACCGACCGCCACCTCCACCGACATGCGCACCCCGGCCACCTCGGTCGGCGCGGCCAGCCGCTCGGCGATCTCCCGGGCCTGCCGCAGCGCGTACGCCAGCGGGGCGGCCCGGTCGTCGACCACCGGCACCGTGGTCAGCAGCAGGGCGAACTCGTCGCCGCCGAGCCGCCCGAGCAGGTCGCCCGGACGGGTCATGGTGGCCAGCCGGTTCGCGGCCAGCCGCAGCAGCTGGTCGCCGGCCGCGTGCCCCAGCGTGTCGTTGACCTCTTTGAACTGGTTGATGTCGAGCAGCAGCAGTGCCACCGGGTGGTCGTGGGCGCGCTGCCGCAACGCCTGGTCGCCCTTGGCCAGCAGGGCGGCCCGGTTGAGCAGCCCGGTGAGCTGGTCGTGCACCGCCTCGTACGACGAGCGGGCGGTGACCAGCCGCAGCTCGCGGTGGGTGGCGGCGTCGTGCAGGGCGGCGGCCAGCGCGTCGCCGAACGCGGCGACGCCGTCCCGTTCCCGGGCGGTCGGCGGGGCGGAGCGGGGGAACCGGACCCGCAGCTGGCCGACCTCGGCGCTGCCCACGGCGAGCCGCCGGACCAGCTCGTGCTCCCCGGAGCCGGTGGCCGACGGGGGTTCCACCTCGCGGTCGCGCACCTGGGCGCCGGTGTCCGCCCGGTAGCGGCGCCAGCGGCCGTCGCCCCGGGCCACGTCCACCTCGACCAGCTCGGCGCCGAACAGGGTGAGCGCCCCGGTCACGGCGGCGGTCGCCACGCCCCGCTCGTCGAGCTGGTTGAGCGCGGCGGTGGCCTCGGCGAACGCCCGCCAGGTCCGCCGCTCCTGGTCGGCCCGGAGGCGGTGCCGGTAGGTCTGCTGGAGCAGCCAGAGCGGCGGCGGCAGGAGCAGCAGCCAGCGCGGGTCGAGCTCCAGCAGGGTGACCACCACCAGGCCGACCGCCACGTTGCCGACGAACATGAGCAGCTTGCCGCGGAGCGCGGCGAGCAGCGGCGGACCGATGGAGATGCCGTGCAGCAGCGCGAGACCGGCGCCGCCCAGCCAGGCGGTGGTGAGCAGGTAGGCCACCGCACCGGCGATCAGCGCGAGGGCCAGCTCCGGGGTCGGCGCGGCGAGCAGCGGCTGGCCGAGCGCGCTGGCGACCGCCGCGGCGAGCGCGGTGGCGGCGCTCAGCGAACCGGCGATCCGGACCAGTTCCAGCGCGGGCCGGCGGTCGGCGAACAGGGACATGGCGGTCCACGCGGCCCCGGTGCCGAGCAGGGCAGCGGCCGGCAGCCAGCCGGCCGGTACGAGGTAGAGGCAGACGACGAGGGCCGCCTCGCCCCAGGTGATGCTGACCATGCCCGAGGCGGTACGGAAGCGCAGCCGGGCGAGCTGAGCCACGGCGAACGCGACGACGGCGACGCCGAACCAGACAAACCCCGGCAGCGGGTCGTCCGGCGGCAGGTGCGCGGGAACGGTGAGGCCGACCACGGCGGCCGCCAGGGCGGTGACCGCGACGGCGGTGGTCAGCAGCAGAACGCCGACCGGCGTGCCGCGCAGGCCCCGCTGATCGGGGGGCTGGTCGGCCCGGCCGGAGGTCACGGGCCTACCCCGTCGGACGGCGGCCCTAGGGCACGGTCGGGGGCCGTTGCTGCCATCGACATCGGCGCCCCCCTTCCGCGCACGGCTCGGGGCCTTTACAGGTCCCCCCGGCGGAAGGCTAAGCCAAAGCCGGTGGTCGCAACAGGGGTGGACGACCGGCTTCGGCGTGATTCACGCGCTGTTCAGCCGTTCCGGCGCTGCTGGGAGCCGTTGGGGGCGTTCGTCGGGGATTCCTGCGCGGCGGTCCCGTCTGTCGGATCGGCGACTGTCGCATCGGTCCGGCCCGGCTCGGCCGGCCCGGCCTGCTGCGGGAACCGGTCGGGCAGCCGGCGCAGCCGGGCGTTCATGTTGCGGATCAACAGGACGGTGGCGGTGGCCAGCAGCACGATGAGGAAGAGGCCCATCGGGCCGGCCAGACCACCCGTGCGGGTGTCACCGAAGTTGTTCTCCGCGAGCACCTGGGCGGTGGTCAGCATGGTGTTCCTCCGATGTGCGGCTGACGACCAGCGTAGCCCGCCGGGAAATCAGCGGGCATGGCACGTCTCGCGCACCCCGGCGAAGAGGTCGGACTCGGGCAGCGGGCTGTCCACCATCGAACGGGCGAGTTGGAAGTCCTCGGTGGGCCAGGCGCGCTGCTGCAGGTCCATCGGCACCTGGAACCAGAAGCCGTCCGGGTCGATCTGGGTGGCGTGGGCGCGCAGCGCGTCGTCGCGGACCGGGAAGTATTCGGCGCACTCGACCCGGGTGGTGATCCGCTCGCCCTTGTCGGCGCGGTCCTCCCAGCGCTTCATCCACTCCCCGTACGGCGACTCCAGGCCGGTGGCGAGCATCGCCTCGTGCAGCGCCATGATCTTGGCCCGCGAGAAGCCCACGTCGTAGTAGAGCTTGAGCGGCTGCCACGGCTCGCCCAGCTCCGGGTGGTGGTCCGGGTCGCCGGCGGCCTCGAAGGCGGCCACGGTCACCTTGTGGGTCATGATGTGGTCGGGGTGCGGGTAGCCGCCCTCCTCGTCGTACGTGGTGACGACGTGCGGGCGGAACTGGCGCATGAGCCGCACCAGCGGGGCGGCCGCGACGTCGACGTCCTCCAGGGCGAAGCAACCCTCCGGCAGCGGCGGCAGCGGGTCGCCCTCGGGCAGGCCGGAGTCGACGAAACCGAGCCACGCCTGCTCGACGCCGAGGATGGCCCGGGCCGCGTCCATCTCGGCACGGCGGATGTCGCCGATGTTGGCCCACACGTCGGGCCGGTCCATCTTGGGGTTGAGCACGCTGCCCCGCTCACCACCGGTGCAGGTGACGACCAGGACATCCACCCCCTCGGCGACGTATTTCGCCATGGTGGCGGCGCCCTTGCTCGACTCGTCGTCGGGATGGGCGTGCACCGCCATGAGCCGCAGCTGCTCTGCCACCTTCGGCGCTCCTCGTCTGTGCCCGCCGGGCCCGGCCCACCCGGGCCCGCCCGGCTGACCTGCCGGAATCTCCCCCCGCGCCCGCGAAAGCCCCCGTGCTGGCCGGTCGGCGGCGGGGCCGACCTGCCATCCTTGGCTCAGCGCCGGGCTGGGAAGATGGACTCTGCCATTCTTGCCGATGCCGCCGACAACAACGCCAGGAGATACCCGCCGGTGAGCGAGACGCACGCCACAATCGCATCGGGTGCACCGGTCTTCCCGCCCGGCCGCTACGGCCGTCGCCGGGAGCCGGGGCGCCGCCGTCCGCTGCTGCTCGTGCTGGTGGCGGCCCTCCTGCTGGCGCTCCTCGGGCTGGTCGCCGCCCGGCTCTACGGCCAGTACGGCGACCCCGACTACCGCGCCGAGGTGATCACCTACACCGGGATCACCGACTCCCGGGTGGTGGTCGAGTTCCGGGTCACCGTCCCCGCGGGCGGCTCCGCGACCTGCCTGCTGCGGGCACGCTCCCACGACGGCGCCGAGGTGGGCCACGTCGAGGCCACGGTGACCGCCCCGCCCGGCGAACGGCACGTCCGGACCCGGCAGGAGGTGCCGACCACGGCCCGTCCCTTCATCGGCGAGGTGCTGCGCTGTCGACCGGCCGGCTGAGCCGGTAACCGGCGAGCCGCCGGCACACGCACCCCGGGTCGGAGCGCCGGCACCCGGGGTGATCGGCGACACCCTGACGTGTCCGGCACTGGTAACTTGGTAGTTCACCTGTCAGCCAGTCCGCACCAACGAGGAGATCGCCTGTGTCCACCAATGACAACGAGGCGCCCGCCACCTGGCTGTCCCAGGACGCGTACGACCGCCTGCAGGGCGAGCTCGACGAGCTGATCGCCAACCGACCGGTGATCGCCGCCGAGATCAACGCCCGGCGCGAGGAGGGCGACCTGCGGGAGAACGGTGGCTACCACGCCGCCCGCGAGGAGCAGGGCAAGGCGGAGGGTCGCATCCTCTACCTGAAGGAGCTGCTCCGCACGGCCAAGGTCGGCGAGGCTCCGACCGCCGACGCGGTGTCGCCCGGCATGGTCGTGACGATCTACTTCGACGACGACGCCGACGACACGGAGACCTTCCTGCTCGGCTCCCGTGAGATCGCCTCCACGACCGACCTCACCGTCTACAGCCCCGAGTCCGCGCTCGGCAAGGCGATCCTGGGCGGCAAGGCGGGCCAGACCTGCACCTACACGGCCCCCAGCGGGGCCGACATCAAGGTGACGGTCGTCAAGTTCGAGCCGTTCTCCGGCTAGCCGCCAACCGGACCCGCGCCGGATGGCTCGGGTCCGACCCGACCGAGGCTGACAGGCTCCTCGGACCCGAGCCACAACCCGACCGCCCCGACCGGCATCGTCCGGCCGGGGCGGTCGCGTCCGTGGGGCTCATCCCTCGCCCGCGAAGACCACCTGGTAGCCGCTGGCCCGCAGGGCGCTGATCAGGGTGTCCGAGTGCTCCACGCCGCGGGTCTCCACCGAGAGCGCGACCTCCACCTCGCCGAGCCGCAGGTGCGGGTTGGCCCGCTGGTGCACCACGTCGACCACGTTGGCCCGGTGCTCGGCGATCTCGCTGAGCAGCGAGGCGAGCTGACCCGGCCGGTCCGTGCAGCGGACGGTGACCCGCAGGTAGCGGCCGGCCGCCGCCAGCCCGTGCTCGATCACCCGCAGCATCAGCAGCGGGTCGATGTTGCCGCCGGAGAGCACCGCCACCACCGGCGCCTGCACCTCCACGGCCCCGGCCAGCAGCGCGGCCACGCCGACCGCGCCGGCCGGCTCCACCACCTGCTTGCCGCGTTCCAGCAGCATCAGCAGCGCCCGGGAGATGTCCTCCTCGGTGACCGTGACGATCTCGTCGACCAGCTTGCGGACGTGGGTGAAGGTCAGCTCGCCGGGGCGGCCGACCGCGATCCCGTCGGCGATCGTCGAGAAGAAGGGCAGCCGGACCGGCTCGCCGGCCTTGAGCGAGGGCGGGAAGGCGGCGGCGCTGGCCGCCTGCACCCCGATCACGCGTACGTCGGGGCGCAGCGCCTTGGCGACCACCGCCAGGCCGGAGATCAGCCCGCCGCCGCCCACCCCGGTCACGATGGTCTTCACGTCCGGGCACTGTTCGAGGATCTCCAGGGCCACCGTGCCCTGCCCGGCGATGACGTCGCGGTGGTCGAACGGGTGGATGAACACCGCCCCGGTCCGCTCGGCGAAGGTCTGCGCCGCGACCAGCGACTCGTCCACCGTGTTGCCGACCAGCTCGACCTGCGCCCCGTACCCCTTGGTGGCGGCCACCTTCGGCAGCGGCGCGTTCACCGGCATGAAGACCGTGGCGTGCGCGCCGACCAGGCCGGCGGCGAGCGCCACCCCCTGGGCGTGGTTGCCGGCGCTCGCCGCGACCACGCCGCGCTCCCGCTCCTGCGCGGAGAGCCGGGAGATCCGCACGTACGCGCCGCGGACCTTGTACGACCCGGCGCGCTGCACGTTCTCGCACTTCAACCAGGCCGGCCCGCCGAGCGCGGCGCTGAGCGGCCGGGACGGCTCCAGCGGGGTGGTGCGGGTGACGCCGGCGAGCAGTTCCCGCGCGGCCTGTACGTCGGCGAGACCGACCAGTTCCGTCATGCCCCGATCGTGCCACCCGGCCCCGGGGGAACCTGCGGCGACGCCACGGTCGGCTCAGCCGCCACCCGCGGTGCCGACCCGGGGCCCGGCTGTGGCGGGTGGGCGTACCCGGACGGCCAGCCGGGCCAGCCCGCCGGAACGGGCCAGGCGGGCGCGCCGAGAGCGATCCGCTGCTCCTGGGCCACGGAGATCCGCCGGATCAGCACGATCAGCGACACGGCGGCCACCAGGCAGGCGACCAGCGGGAGCAGGTGCCACCCGAGCGCCTCCCGGTAGAAGTCGGCGTACCACCGGAACTCGGTGTCGAAGCGCGGCTGCTCGGGCAGCCGGGCGTACGCCCGGTCGTCGCGCCGGCTCACCAGGCGCTCCCCGATGCTGAAGGCCAGCCACGCGACCCACCAGACGGAGACCAGTCCCGGGGTGAACCGCTTCCAGAGGCTGTCCCGGGCGAGGTTCGCGACCACCCGGGCGGGCACCACGAAGTTGGCGAACGGCACCAGCCACCCGGCGATCGCCCAACCGGCGCCCAGGTGGGGAAGCGCACCCGGAAAGGCGTCCAGATTCTTCCGGGCCCGCCACGTCCAGATGATCACCAGGACGGCGGCCGTCAGGTAGACCACCAGGAACGGCAGCGAGAGCACCACCTCGAGCAGCACGGCGCCGAGCAGGACATCAGGGTCCTGGCTCTCCCTCGCCCGCCCGGCCAGCACGACGCCGACCAGCGGAAAGAGCGCCAGCAACCCGTAGAGCAGCGCAGTCGCGCCGACCGCGACGGAGGCGGCGAGGCCGATCCCGCGCACCGGGTAGGTCGGCACGCCCGGGGTGAGGGCGGGCTGGCCGTGCGGCGTGTGGCAGTTCTGGCACTCGTTGTCGGCGGGGGACGTCTCGTCCCCGCAGGTGTGGCAACGCATGGATGACCGTCCCGGTGTGCGTGGGTGCGCACACGCTAGACGATCATGCGTGGGCCGGCGACCCCGTCCCGACCCGGGGGTAGCCGGGGGCGTGCCGCTGCCACGGCGCCTGCATCTCGAACTGGCCGGCGACGCCGAGCAGCAGCAGCTCCGAGCCGGGCGGGCCGACGAACTGCACGGCGACCGGGAGGCCGTCCGGGCGGCGGCCCACCGGCACCACGATCGCCGGCAACCCGGCGATGTTCCAGGGCGCGGCATACGGGGCGTACCGGATGTTGGCCTTCATGTTCGCCAGCCAGGAACGGCCGGACCAGCCGGCGGCGGCCGGCGGCGGACCGGCCAGCGCCGGGGTGAGCAGCAGGTCGACCGAGTGGTCGGCGAAGAAGTTCACCGACCGTTCGCGCCAGGCGGCTCGGTCGGCCTCGCGCACGTACCCCCGGCGCTGTGCCCACTCGCCGAGCGCGACGTGCCGGCGGCTGCGCCGCTGGAGGCCGCGCCGCTGCACGCCCGCGGCCTGCACCTCGGTGGCGGCCGCGGCGAACCAGGTGGCGATGCCCTGCAGGCCGAGCCGGGTCGGGTAGACCGGGTCGGCGGGCACGGTGTCGTGCCCGGCGGCGGC
>NZ_MUYZ01000014.1:0-51972 GCF_003013775.1 Micromonospora sp. MH33 | reverse complement strand
CGGGCTGACCCCGGACCCGGTGACCGGCGGCACCGGCACCAGCGTCCGCCCCGGCGGCACGTACGCCCGCCAGCCGCCGTCGGCCACGAAGGCCGGCACCGGCATGGCCGGCACGGTGCGGATCGGGGTCGGGGTGAGCGGCAGCAGCGCGGCGGCGACGGCCCCCGCCCACGGTGCCCAGGTCCGGGCCGCGCGGTGCCGGACCCGGTCCAGGGCGAGGGCCAGCAGCACCCCGAGCACCGGTACGCAGACCAGCGCGAACCGGGCCGGCACCACGAGGTCGAGCAGCGGCACCCCGGCGAGCAGCCGGTACGGCCCGGGCAGCCCGGTGTCGTGCCGGTTCACCACGATCGTGGTGCCGAGCGAGAGCAGCGCGAAGAGCAGCCCGCAGGCGGCGAGGGCCCGGACCAGCGGCCGCCGCCACAGCCGGACCACTATCAGCACGGCCAGCAGCGGCAGGAACGGCCCGAAGAACGAGTTCTCCTCCGTGGCGTTCGGGGAGAGCAACCCGGCGTGGTAGGGGTCCCCGGCGACGGTCTGCCGGGCGGCGGTGGCGTACGAGGCCAGGTCCAGCCGGTAGCCCCGGGCGTAGAACGGCATCCCGCTGTAGTGGCCGGGGCCGTGGAACTGGACCCAGAGCGGGTACGCCAGCAGCACTCCGGCGACCAGCGCCCCGATCCCGAGCCGGCGCGCCACCACGGGCGCCAGCCGGCGCGCCCCGGCCCGGTCGGCGAGGGCGTACGCCCCGGCGAACACCCCGGCCGCGAGGGCCAGGAAGACCAGCACCTCCTCGCCGAGGAAGACCTGGTACGCGACGGCGAGCCCGAGCAGCACCCCGTCCCGGCGGACCCGGTCGTGCGCCGGCCGGAACACCAGCCCGAGAATCACCGGGACCAGGAACTGGGCGGCCATGTGCAGGTGCGCCCCGGCCTGCGACACCAGGCCGGGGGCGAAGCCGCAGAACAGCCCGCCCACCGCCGCCGCGGCCCGGGACCGGACCAGGCGGCGGGCGAGCAGCGCGTACCAGGCGGTGGCCGTGCCGGCGAGGCAGAGCACCACGGCCACGAGGAACGCCACCTGGGAGCCGAACAACGCGGTGACCGGGGTGAGCGGCACGCCCAGCCCGAGCACCGAGGTGTTGGCCATCAGGTTGACCCCGTCCGGCACGTTCAGGGCGGTGCTGTGCAGCGGGTTCTCCCCGCCGGTCACCGCCCGGGCCGCCCGGGCCAGCATCCACTCGAAGAGCATCTGGTCGCCGGCCTGGTGGAACAGCCGGTCCGGCCGGCCCCACTGGCCGGCGGTGAGCAGGACGGCCAGGCCGAGGTAGCCGGCGACCACCAGCGCGTCGACCGGCCGTGGCCGCCACCGGCGCCGGGGCGCGGGCCCGGGGCGGTCCGGGCCGCTCAGGCGGACGGGCTGGTCAGTGTCCGGACGTCCCACAACCACACGTCCAGCTCCTGCCGGGCCGGCCCGACCAGCTGCTCCACGGTCCGGCGCAGCGGCTCGGCGTTCTGCTCGTTCAGCGGCAGCAGCACGATCGCGGCCCGCCAGTGCCGCAGCTCGTCGAGGAAGCGGCGGCGCTGCCGGTCGTCGAGCTTCGGCGTACGCCCGGTGGATTCGACCTCGGCGAGCAGCTCGCCGATGCCGCTGGGCCGGCCACCGAAGCGGCCCGGATCGCCGGTGACCCCGTTGCGCGGGGCGAGGAAGTAGCCCCCAGGGATCTTGAAGGCCAGGTCGGTGCTGGCCGCCCAGCGCATCGGGTCGGTGTTGCCCATGGCCGGCACCGGCACGGACACCAGCGTCTGGTCCGGCCCGACGTACTGCCGCCACCGGTCCGCGGTGATGAACTTCGGCACGGCCGGGCGGGTGGTGACCCGCAACGGCATCGGCGCGACGGGCAGCAGCGCGAACACCAGACCGGCGGCGGTCAGGGTACGCACGGTGCGCCGCTCCACGACCCGCAGCGCCGCCGCCCGCTCCACGGCCAGGGCCAGCAGCACCCCGACCACCACGGTGGTGATGAGGCCGAACCGGGTCGGCACCACGGCGTCCAGCAGTGGCAGCTTCACCAGCAGCTCCCACGGGCCGGTGATGAGGTCCCGGTCCCACCAGGAGACCCGCTCGCCGAGGGAGAGCACGGCGAAGAACAGCCCGGTCGCCCCGAGCGCCCGGACCACCACCTCCCGGCGCAGCCAGACCACGATGCCGATGGCAAGCAGCGACAGGCTCCAGCCGAAGAAGGCGTTCTCCTCCGAGTAGTTCGGGGCCAGGTTGACGTTGGCCCGCTCGTTGCCGCCCAGCGTGGCCGAGCCCGGGGTGAAGAACGCGGCGATGTCGTTGCCGTAGTCGCGGACCGTGTCGCTGAGCCCGTGGTACGCCATCGGCCCCGCGAACTGCACCCACAGCGGGTACGCCAGCAGCGCCCCGGCGAGCACCGCGCAGACGGCCAGCCCGACGCCGAGCGGCCGCCACGCGGCGGCCCACCGCTCCCGCTGCTGCACCACCACGGCGAACAGGAACACCCCGCAGGCCAGCGCCGTGAAGAGCAGGATCTCCTCGTTGACGAACGCCTGCGCGGTAACCAGCAGGGCGAGCAGCACGCCGTCACGGACCGGCCGGGTGGAGCGGGCCAGCACCAGCACCCGCCACACGATGAACGGCAGCAGGAACTGGCTGATGATGTTCGGATGCCAGTTGGCGTGCGACAGCATGGCCGGCGAGAACCCGCAGAACCAGCCACCCACGGCGGCGGCCAGCCGGTTGCGCACCAGGTGCCGGGAGAGCACCCGGTACCAGGCGGCGGCCGTGCCGGCGAGGCCCAGCGTGACCAGGGTGACGAAGGAGACCGCCGGTCCGAACAGGAGGGTCACCGGCACCATCGGGATGCCGAGGGCCAGGATGGCGGTGTTCGCCATCAGGTTGACGCCGTCCGGATAGTTGAACTGGTCGGTGTAGAACGGGTACTCGCCGTGCAGCACGACCCGCACCGAGTGGGCCAGGAAGAACTGCACCTGCGCCGGGTCGCTGCTGTAGAGCGCCGCCACCCGGCCGGCCGGGTCGGCCCAGATCCCACTGGTCACCCAGAGCGCGGCGAGCAGGAACACCCCGTACACGGCCAGGTCCTGCCGGCGCGGCGTCCACCGCCACCGCCGCCGGACGGCCGGCGCGACCGGCTCCGGGTCATCCGTGGCGACCGGGGGTTCGTCCACCAGGACGGAGAGCGGTCCGCCTGAAACGTCGGCGTCCGGCGTCGAGTCACCACGGGGCTCGGCAGGCGTCACAGTCGGCGGAGTCTACCGGAGCCGGATATTGGCGTACGAATCGCACGTGCCACCGTCCTTTGTGCTCATCAGCCGAAAGGGTGAGGCGGGCGCGGTCGGCCGACCGGGCGTCTCGTACCATGTGGGCTTCCGGACACGGCCGGTGAAGACGGGATTCAGGGGGCGTACAGGGTGGTTTCAGTCCGTCGACGCGGCACGACGGCCACCGCGCTGCTGGCCCTGCTGCTGACCGGCTGCGGCCCGGTCGCCGGGCGGCAGCCGGCCGCGCTGCCGGTCGGCTACGACAGCCTGGACGGCACCCTGAAGGTCTGGCCGGCGCGGGGCAACCTGGCCCGCGACGCCGCCGCGACCGCCGGGATCACCGCCGCCGTCCGCGACTGGCGCTCCCCCGTCGACGACCGCGCCCACCTCGCCTCCTCCGGCATCCTCTACTCCGGTGAGGTCGCCGGGTCACCGCTCGCCCTGGTCGCCGCCGACGTGCCCGGCGAGGCCGCCTCCTGGCTGCTGCAACTCGACCGCGACGGGCAGCGCTGGCGGATCGCCCACGCCACCGAGTACACCGACCCCGGCTACCTGGTCTACTCCGACGTGCTGCCGGTCCAGCAGCCCGCCGGCCGCCGCTACCTCACCTCCGCCCGCGTCGAACGGCTGCTCGGCCCCGACGGCAAGGCGCTCCCCGCCGCCGACGGCATCACCGAGCCGGTCGCCGTGCCGGCCTGCCAGGCCGTGGCCGTGACCGCGACGCTGCGGCCCACCCGCTCGCTGCCGCGCGGCCGGGCCGCCGACCGCGTCCTCGACCTGGGTACGGCGACCTCCGCGCCCCGCTATCCCTTGGTACGGGACGAGACGGGGTCGGGGAAGCGGGCGCTGACCGGGCTGGACACGTGCGTGCTGGCCGGGGAGCGGGGGCCGTTCGGGAGCGTGCCGCGGCGGATCGGGGACCGGCAGGCGCCCCGGTCGGCGCCGGAGTCGTGGCCGATGGCGAAGATTTCTGTGCGATCGCTCGGGTCGGTTTCCCTTGGTGGCGGGGAGCCGGGTGAGCTGGAGCAGCTGACCTGGGAGAGCGCTACCGGAACGATGACCGCGGTGGTCTACCGGCCGGCCGGCGGTGGTTCTCCCGTGGTCTCCCCTGCTGACCGGTCCACGACGTTGCAGGCTTACTACCTGCCGGTACCGGGACAGCCGCTTGCGGTGCTGAGCTGGCGGTCCCGGGATGCTTCGTTCGCCGCGCCGCCGGGGACCACCCGGCTGGTGGACCGGCCTGGTCTTGTGGTGGTGGCGCAGCCGGACCGGAAGCAGACATTCAGCCTGGCGGGTACGGAGAAGACCTGGTACCGGTCCGTGGGCGGGCGCTGAGGCCGCCTGTGGTTGCGGTGGTGGGGTTCGGGGCAGCCCGACCCGCTCCGGGCGGTCAGGCTTGATCCCTGCGCGGGTCGGGCTGCCCCGAACCCCGCGCTGGTTTTGGTCCGTCCATGGGTTGCGGCTCGGCCGCCGCTGGCGATCTTCACACGAGGCGGTGGAGGCGGACTTTGGGGCGCTCGTTCCTCAAGTGGCTCTGCTTGTGTTGGCGGACCTGCTCGTCCCAGACCTCCTGGTCGTAGTCCGGGTCGGGTGGGATCCACCGGTGGGAGCCGTCGCTGTAGTGGTACTTCTCGTCGCCGGCTCGAAGGATGCTCATCGGGTCCAGCCGAGGAATCGGTGGTGCAGTTGGCCGGCCGGGACGTGGGCCAGATCCTTGGTGGCGTCGACGAGTTGGGCGGCCAGGTAAAGGGCCAGTGATACCGGGGCGCCGTCGTATTCGGCTCGCAGTTCCCGCTGGCGGGTTTGGCAGGGCCAGCCGGCGCCGCAGCCGCCGCACGCCCAGGCCGGTTTGACCGGGAGGTGCGTCGTCATCGCGGGTCGTCCTGGCTGGGCCAGTGGCCGCGGTTGATCGGGATGAGGTGGCGGCTTCGGCACGGCAGGTCGGCTCCGCAGCGGCAGACGCGTCGCCAGTGCCGCCACGACCAGACCGGGCGGTGGCGGCGAGCCAGGGTCAGCGCCGCCGCCAGGAGGTATTCGTCGTAGGAGACGCGCCGCACCTGTTCTCCCTCGTCCCTCAGGGTTGAGAGGGACACGGCGACCAGGCGATCCCGCACCGCCCGCCGCATCCCGTGACGAGGAAGCTACGCAGCGTTGCAGGGCGCGATGGGTAGGGTTCCTACCCCTGGATCAAGAGACGAGGCCGACCTTCAACGCGAGGTCGACAACGTCCTTCCGCACCGGACGCGGCGCGTCGAGCAGATTCAGGGTCATCTGCCGGGCGTAGCCGTTGAAGCGGATCGTCTCCGGTGCCGACTCGTACGCCTGCCGGAGGGCGGCCACGGTCGCTTCGCTGTCGCCCTTGCCATAGTGACCACGAGCGACCTCGATGAGGTGGCGGGCGCGGCGCGGCCTCGACGGGATGCCAGCCGGATCGACGCGACGGGCTTGTCGCAGCGCCTCGCCGGACTTCTGCAACTCGACGGCCACGGTCACGGCGTGCGCGCCCATGATGACCCGCGAGAACGACGTCTGCGGCTGGTAGAAGTCCTTCGGCAGGCGCTGCGCCACCCGGTCCGCGCGGTCCCAGTACCGCCAGGCCCGGCCCTCCTCGCCAGCCCGGGCAGCGGTGTAGGCGGCTTCGAAGTTCAGCGCTCCCCAGAGCGCGAGAAGGTTGGTGTCCGCGTCGGCCACCCGAGCCTCCAGTGCCGACACGACATCGAGCGTCACCGCCATGGCCGTGTCCCAGTCCCCGGCATCCCGGTGCACCTGGCACAGGAACCACCCGGCGCCGGCCAGCGCCTCGGGCTCCCCGGACTCCTGGGCTGCGACCATCGCCCGGTCGGCGACGCGCCAGAGGAGTTCGGCGGCCGGCTGGTAGGCGAGGAACATCTGCGCCAGCCCGAGCACCCCGGCCAGCAGAGCCTGGGCCTGCCGACGCTCGTCGCCCTCATATGTCAACGCGGCATGTTGGGCATCCCGAACCAGGCCCGGAAGCAGACCACCAAGCACCGTGCGGTGATCCGACGCCTGATGGCGTGCCCGCCATGCTGCCGCAAGACGTTCCCTCAACTGGTCCAAGGGCACCGGTGGAACACGGCCGGACAGCGGGATCCGGTTCACGGCGTCTCGGACCGTTGCGAGGGCCGGGTGTTCCGGGCCGTTGACGACGGCGGAACGGTCGCTCAGCTCTCCCACCAGAGCGGACACGTCGACCTTGAGAGCGCGGGCGATCCGGTCCAGCATGTGCACGCGTGGGGGGAGGATCCGATCGGTTTCCACCGCCTTGACCCACTCGGCGCTGCGACCAACCAGGCCGCCGAGTACGGCTCGGGTCTTGCCCGAGCGCTCGCGGTAGATCTTTAGTCGCTGCCCGAAGGTCAGCTCCGGCATGGAGTCCATCCCGAACCTCCTCATAGCGCGGGATGCGTCGCTGCCCGCAGGCCGCCGCCCTGCCCAACCGTACTCACGACCTCTCGCCGTGATAAGCCCGCGACGTCGCGCGACCCGCCCTCAGCCGACAACCCCTCGCCTGGCTCAGCACTCCCCGCAAGAAGGAGTTGAGGCCGGCGCAGCAAGGGCCATCAGTTCAAGCCGCATGCCGATGTATTTGGAGTCGTCTGGCCCGGCCCGAAACTGCCCATCCGGCTTCCAGCCATGCCTGACGTAGAAAGCTCGCGCACGTCTGTTGCGCTCCCAGACTTCGAGCATGCCTGCAGGTAGGGAAACGTCTTCCAGGTATCGCACGAAGGACGCGTGCAAGGCACTGCCGATACCCTTTCCCCAGTTCCCCGGGACGACATGGATCTGGTACAGCTGGCCCACCGCACTGGCGTCCACCTGGGATGAGAGCGGAGGACCCATGGCGGCGACACCAACGATGCGACCATCGACGGCACCACACAGCACTCTCTTGTGGGGCGACTCGATCGCCGCCGTCCATCCGGTTCGCTGTTCTCGTTCCAGGGCCGGATTCACGATGGCCTCGGGGGCCAGTCCGCCGGCTCTGTAATAGGCCAGGCGCGCCCGAGTGTGCACGTCGATAATTCCGTCCACATCGGCGAGCATCGCTTCCCGTACTTCCATCGCATGGACGTTACTAGCTTTCAGCAATGCCCTAACCCACGGAGGGGCGGCCCCGACGCCGAACGGGCGGCCCTGAGCGAAGCAGGGCCGCCCGTTCGCGTAGCTGGGATCAGTTCTTGGCGGTCGCCTTGTCGGCGGCCGGGTCAACAGACTGAGCGTCCAGCCCCGAGATCCACCCGGTCACGTTTCGCGCCACGTCCTGCGCAGTCAGCCCCAGGTCGGCAAGGATCTGCGCCCGGGTCCCGTGCGGGTGCCAGTCCGCCGGCACACCGAGATCCTTCACCGGCACCCGAACGTCAGCGTCCCGCATGGCCTGGGCCAGCGCGGAACCCACGCCCCCAACCCGGACCCCGTCCTCGACGGTGACGACGAGCCGGTGCCCGGCGGCCAGCTCGACCAGCTCGGCCGGCACCGGACGCACCCACCGCGGGTCGACCACGGTCACGCCGTACCCCTGCTCGGCGACCCGGGTGGCGACCTCCATGCCGAGGCCGGCGAAGGAGCCGACCGCGACCAGCAGCACGTCGGTACGCGCCGACTCGGCCAGCACGTCGACCGGGCCGACCCGGCGCACGGCCGGCAGGTCGGCGGCGACGGTGCCGGTCGGGAAGCGCAGGATGGTGGGGCCGTCGTCAACGGCGACCGCCTCGCGCAGTTCCTCGCGGAGGGTGGCCGAGTCGCGGGGCGCGGCGATGCGCAGGCCGGGCACCACACCGAAGACGGACATGTCCCAGATGCCGTAGTGGCTGGGCCCGTCGGGGCCGGTGATGCCGGCCCGGTCCAGCACGAAGGTGACCGGCAGCTTGTGCATGGCCACGTCGAGCAGGACCTGGTCGAAGGCGCGGTTGAGGAAGGTCGCGTAGACGGCGACCACCGGGTGCAGGCCACCCATGGCGAGGCCGGCCGCCGAGGTGGCGGCGTGCTGCTCGGCGATGCCCACGTCGTACACCCGGTTGGGGTACTTGCGGGCCAGGGTGGCGATGCCGGTGGGCTCGGCCATGGCGGCGGTGATGCCGACCACGTCGGGACGCTCGTCGGCGATGGCGACCAGCTCGTCGGCGAAGACGTTCGTCCACTTCACCGAGGGGACGGCGAGCAGCTTGCCGGTCTCGGCGTCGAACGCGCCGGGGCCGTGCAGGCAGTCGGCCTCGTCCTCCTCGGCCGGCCGGTAGCCGTAGCCCTTGCGGGTGACCGCGTGCACTATCACCGGGCCGCCGAAGTTCTTCGCGGCGCGCAGCGCCGACTCGATGGCGGGGACGTCGTGGCCGTCGACCGGGCCGACGTACTTGATGCCCAGGTCCTCGAACATGGCCTGCGGGGCGACCGCGTCCTTGATGCCCTTCTTGACCGCGTGCAGCACCTCGTACATGGGCCTGCCGACCAGCGGGGTCGAGCCGAGGGCGTCCTTGACGGTGTCGAGCACCTTCTCGTAGCTCGGGTTGAGCCGCAGCGACGACAGGTGGTCGGCGAGGCCGCCGATGGTCGGCGAGTAGGACCGGCCGTTGTCGTTGACCACGATCACGAGGGGGTTGCCGGCGGTGGCGATGTTGTTCAGCGCCTCCCAGCACATGCCGCCGGTGAGCGCGCCGTCGCCGACCACGGCGACCACGCTGCGCTTCTCGCCGCGCAGCGCGTACGCCTTGGCGAGGCCGTCGGCGTAGGAGAGGGCGGTGGAGGCGTGCGAGTTCTCGATGAGGTCGTGCTCGCTCTCCGCCTGGCTGGGGTAGCCGGAGAGGCCACCGCGCTGGCGGAGCTTGTCGAAGCCCTCCTGCCGCCCGGTGACGATCTTGTGTACGTAGGCCTGGTGGCCGGTGTCGAACAGGAGCCGGTCGCGCGGCGAGTCGAAGACGCGGTGCATGGCCAGCGTCAGCTCGACCACGCCCAGGTTGGGGCCCACGTGCCCGCCGGTGCGGGAGACCTTGGCGATCAGGAAGTCCCGGATCTCGGCGGCGAGGATGTCCAGTTGCTCGGCCGTCATCCGCTTCACGTCCTGCGGGCCGCGGACGGTGCCCAGCAGCCGACCGTGGTTGGCCGTGCCCTCTTCAACACTCATGACCGAAGAGTCTATCGGCCACCCGACAGCCCGCAGCGCGGCCGTGGATCTTCCCAGGTCAGGGCCCCGATCAGGGGACGATGACCAGCCGGCGCGGCGGATCCGCCGGGGTGCCCGCCCAGGCCGGGCCGGAGGGAGTCCAGGAGCCCAGCACGGCGGCCCGGGACGCCCCGGTGACCGAGGGGATGGCCCCGGGCAGCCCGTGCCAGGAGAGCCAGCCCAGCAGGGCGAACGCGTACGCCTCCTTGGCCTGGGCCGGCACGCCCAGCTCGTCGGTCGTGCGCAGCCGCCAACGCCCCTCGCCCAACGCGGCGAGCCGGGCCCGGAGTGTGGGGTTGCGCACTCCCCCGCCGGCGGCGATGACCTCGGTCACCCCGTGCCGGTCACAGGCGTCGGCGACGGTCCGGGCGGTCAGCTCGGTGAGCGTGGCCAGCCGTCGTCGACGGCCAGCGGCTCCCCCAGGGCGGCCAGCCGGTCGTCCAGGTAGCGGCCGTGGAACAGCTCCTTGCCGGTCGACTTGGGCGGGGGCGCGGCGTAGTAGGGCTCGGCCAGCAGCAGCCCCAGCAGCCCCTCGTGCACCCGGCCGGCCGCCGCCGGCCGAGTCGAGCAGCAGCGCGTCGAAGGCCGGGACCAGCGGCGCGCCCTGGCCGCCGGCCGCCACGTCCGCCGACCGCAGGTCGTGCAACACGGGTACGCCCACCCGGGCGGCCACCCGGGCCGGCGCGCCGAGCTGGAGGGTGCCCCGCACCCGGCTCGCCTCGACCCAGTGGAAGACGGTCTGCCCGGGCGAGACCACGGCGTCGGCCGTGCCACCGGCCAGCTCGACGCCGGCCGCCGCCGCCTCGGCGAAGACCTCGCCGAGGCGGTTGTCCAGCCGGCAGACCGCCTCGATGGTGGTGGCCGCCGGGGGCAGCAGCGCGCCGATCTCGGCCCGCAGGTCATCGGGGTAGTCGAGGCTGCGGTGCCCGAGCGGGCGCAGCCGCAGCGTCTCCCCGTCCCGGGTGAACTCGGCCGCCACCACGTCCACCCCGTCGTACGAGGTGCCCGACATCAGCCCGACGATCTTCATCGGGCCAGGCTAGTCATTGCCCGGGTGGCAGGAACAGCCCGACCAGCTCGACGTGCTGGGTCATCGGGAACAGGTCGAAGCCGCGCAGCGCGGCCAGCCGCCAACCGGCCCCGGTGAAGGTGCGCACGTCCCGGGCGAAGGCGGCCGGGTCGCAGGCCACGTACGCGACCGCGCGCGGGCCGGCGGCGACGATGTCCCGCACCACCGGGGCGCCCGCGCCGGAGCGCGGCGGGTCGAGCACCACGAGGTCGACCGGGCCGGTGACCCGGCGGCGGGCCAGCGCGGTCTCCACCCGGGCGGCGACCACCTCGACCCGGGGCAGGTCGGCCAGGTTGGCCCGGGCCGCGTCCACCCCGTCCTGGCTCGACTCGACCAGGGTGACCCGGGCGTCGCCGACCCGGCCCGTGAGGGCCGCGGCGAACAGCCCGGCGCCGCCGTAGAGGTCCCAGGCGGTCTCGCCGGGGTGCGGTTCGAGCAGGTCGAGGACCGCCCCGACCAGGGTGTCCGCGGCGGCCGGGTGCACCTGCCAGAAGCCGGACGCGGGCAGCGTCCAGTCCCGGCCGGCGGCCACCTCGCGGACCTCGGCCGGGCCGCTGACCGGGGTGGGGACCCCCTCGGCGAAGGCGACCACGCTGACGTCGCCGCCGGTGGAGGCGACCGTCTCGACGGCGTCGGCGTCCGGCCAGCGGGCACCGCTCGGGGTCAGCACGGGCAGGTCCTGGATGGCCGGGTGGGCGATCAGGCAGCGGTCGATCGGCACGACCTCGTGCGAGCGGTGCTTGAGCAGGCCGGCCCGGCCGGCGGCGTCGACCGCGTAGCGGACCCGGGAGCGCCAGCCCAGCGGCCCGCCGGGCAGCGCCTCGACCCGAACGCCGAGCGCGTCGATCTGGTCGTCGGTGAGCCCGCCCAGCCGGGTGAGCTGCTCGCACACCACGGTGTTCTTCCAGTCGAGCTGGGCGGCCGGGGTGACGTGCTGGAGGTCGCAGCCGCCACACCGGCCCGGCTTCGCGTACGGGCAGGGTGGCTCGACCCGGTCCGCCGACGCGGTCAGGATCTCCACGGCGTCGGCGCGGGCGAAGCCCCGGTGCAGCTCGGTCACCTCGGCCACCACCCGCTCGCCGGGCAGCGCGTGGCGGACGAAGACCACCTGGCCGTCGACCCGGGCCACGCAGTGCCCGCCGGGGGCGACCGCGTCCACGGTCAGCTCGACCCGCTGCGCCTCCTCCAGCCCGGTCCGGGCGGGCGCGGTCACGGGCGCTCCCCCGAACCGCTCTCGCCGGGCGGCGCGGAGACCACCGGCGGGACGGTGGGCGGCAGGGTGCTGCGCGGGGCCACCCGGGGCCCGCGTGCCGGGCCACGGGTGAGCGTGGCGTCCAGCCGGTCCAGGTTCTTGCTGGCGGTCGAGGCGAGCTGCCAGGGCACGCTGGTGACCATCACGCCCGGCTCGAACAGCAGCCGCCCCTTGAGCCGCAGCGCGCTCTGGTTGTGCAGCAGGTTCTCCCACCAGCGGCCCACCACGTACTCGGGAATGAAGACCGTGACCACGTCGCGGGGCGACTCCCGGCGGGTGGAGGCGACGAAGTTGAGGATCGGCCGGGTGATCTCCCGGTACGGGGAGTCGATCACCGTCAGCGGCACCGGCAGTTCCCGCCGCTCCCAGTCGGCCTGGAGGTCCCGGGTGTCCTTGTCGTCGACGTTGACGGTCACGGCCGTGAGCGTGTCCGGCCGGGTCGCCCGGGCGTACGCGATGGCCCGCAACGTGGGCTGGTGCAGCTTGCTGACCAGCACGATCGCGTGGTTGCGGGCGGGCAGCACGGCCCGCTGCTCGGTCGGCTCCAGCTCCGCGGCGATCCGGTCGTAGTGCCGGCGGATGGCCAGCATGAGCAGGTAGATCACCGCCATCGCGGCGATCGCGATCCAGGCGCCGAGCAGGAACTTGGTGACCAGCACGATGATCAGCACCACGCCGGTCATCACCATGCCGAACGCGTTGATCGCCCGGGAGCGGACCATCCGGGCGCGCGCCTCCGGGTCCCGCTCGGTGCGCAGGTGCCGGTTCCAGTGCCGGATCATGCCGGCCTGGGAGAGCGTGAACGAGACGAACACCCCGACGATGTAGAGCTGGATGAGCCGCGTGACCTCGGCCTGGAAGCCGATGATCAGCACCACCGCGAAGACGGCCAGGAAGAGGATGCCGTTGGAGAACGCCAGCCGGTCACCCCGGGTGTGCAGCTGGCGGGGCAGGTAGCGGTCCTGGGCCAGGATCGAGCCGAGCACCGGGAAGCCGTTGAACGCGGTGTTCGCGGCCAGGAACAGGATCAGCGCGGTCATCCCGGCCACCACGTAGAGCAGCACCGAGCCGTCGCCGAAGACGGTCTGGCCGAGCTGGGTGGTGACGGTCTTCTGCACGTACCCGTCGGGCCCGGAGACGATCTGCGCCGGGTCCTCGACGAACTGGAGGCCGGTCAGCTTGGCCAGCCAGATGATGCCGACCAGCATGCTGACCGCGATGGTGCCGAGCAGCAGCAGGGTGGTCGCCGCGTTCTTCGACTTCGGGGTCTTGAACGCGGGTACGCCGTTGGAGATCGCCTCCACGCCGGTGAGCGCCGCGCAGCCGGAGGAGAAGGTGCGCAGCAGCAGGAAGATCAACGCGAAGCCGGTCACGCTGTGCTCGGCGTGGATCTCCAGCCCGGCGCTCGGCGCCCGCAGGTCGTCGCCGAGGATGAAGATCCGGACCAGCCCGGTCAGCAGCATGCCGCCGATGACGATCACGAACCCGTAGGTGGGGATGGCGAACGCGGTACCCGACTCGCGCAGGCCGCGCAGGTTGATCGCCGTCAGCAGCACCACCGCCGTGACCGCGATGAGCACCTTGTGGGTGGCCACGAACGGCACCACCGAGCCGAGGTTCGCCACGCCCGAGGAGACCGACACCGCGACGGTGAGCACGTAGTCGACCAGCAGCGCGCTGGCCACCGCGAGCCCGGCCCGGGGCCCGAGATTGACCGTGGCCACCTCGTAGTCGCCGCCACCCGAGGGGTAGGCGTGCACGTTCTGCCGGTAGCTGGCCACCACGGTCAGCATCACCACGACGACCGCGAGCGCGATCCACGGCGAGAAGAAGAAGGCCGACGCGCCCGCGATGGAGAGCGTCAGCAGGATCTCGTCCGGAGCGTAGGCGACGCTGGAGAGCGCGTCGGAGGCGAAGACCGGCAGCGCGATGCGCTTCGGCAGGAGGGTGTGCTGGAGACGGTCGGACCGGAACGGTCGACCGAGGAGGAGTCGCTTCAGCAGCGAGGTGGGTCTGGCCACAACCGCAAAGAGTACGACCACCTCGCGCCGGGCGGTGGGGGTGGCCGATCGCCCGGTGCGCGCCCGCGCGGTACGGTTCGATCCCCCGCCGGCAGCGGGGACGTGGCAGGCTCGCAGACGACGGGCCAGCGGGCGGCACCGTGGGAGGAGCGGACACCGTGCATGTCGTGATCATGGGCTGCGGCCGGGTCGGGTCGACCCTGGCCCACAGCCTGGAGTCCCGGGGGCACTCGGTGGCGGTGATCGACCAGGACGCGGACGCGTTCCGCCGTCTCGGGCCGGACTTCGCCGGCATTACGGTCACCGGCGCCGGCTTCGACGGCGAGGTGCTGCGCCAGGCCGGCATCGAGCGCGCCGACGCCTTCGCCGCGGTCTCCAGCGGCGACAACTCCAACATCATCTCGGCCCGGCTGGCCCGCGAGACCTTCGGCGTGTCCCGGGTGGCCGCCCGGATCTACGACCAGCGCCGTGCCCAGGTCTACGAGCGCCTGGGCATCCCCACCGTGGCCACGGTGCGGTGGACGGCCGAACGGATGCTGCGCCACCTGGTCCCCGAGGGCAACGTGGAGATCTTCCGCGACCCGACCAGCACCGTCTCGATCATCGAGGTGCCGGTGCACAAGGACTGGATCGGCCGGTCGCTGCGGCACCTCGAGGAGGCCACCGGCGCCCGGGTGGCCTACCTGATCCGGTTCGGGATCGGCACCCTGCCGACCGCCTCCACCGTGGTGCAGGAGGGCGACCAGGTCTTCATGCTGGTGACCGACGACATCGCCGCCTCGGTCACCTCGATGGCGGCGGCGCCGCCCGAAGGGGGGCAGTGAGCCATGCGCATCGCCATCGCCGGCGCGGGCAACGTGGGCCGGTCGATCGCCCAGGAGCTGATCGACAACGGCCACCAGGTGATGCTGATCGAGCGGCAGCCCAAGATGCTCCGGCCCGACCGGGTGCCGGCCGCCGACTGGGTGCTCGCCGACGCCTGCGAGCTGGCCAGCCTGGAGGAGGCCAACCTGGCCGGCTGCGAGGTGGTCGTCGCGGCCACCGGTGACGACAAGGTCAACCTCGTGGTGTCGCTGCTGGCCAAGACCGAGTTCGCGGTGCCCCGGGTGGTGGCCCGGGTCAACCGGGCGGAGAACGAGTGGCTCTTCACCGAGCAGTGGGGCGTGGACGTCGCGGTGAGCAAGCCGCGGGTCATGGCCGCGCTGGTCGAGGAGGCGGTCACCGTCGGCGACCTGGTCCGGCTGATGACCTTCCGGCAGGGCGAGGCGAACCTCGTCGAGATCACCCTGCCGCCCACCGCGCCCTACGTCGGGCAGCCGATCCACGCGGTGCCGCTGCCCCGGGACGCCGCGCTGGTGGCGATCCTGCGCGGCAAGCGGGTGCTGGTGCCCAGCCCGGACGACCCGATCGAGGCCGGCGACGAGCTGGTCTTCGTGTGCACGGCGGCAGTGGAGGACGAGGTCCGGGCGGTGATCCTCGGCCCGGACAGCGTCGGGCGCACCCGCGAGCGGTCCTGACCGGGCGGCACCGGGGGCTCAGGCCCCCGGCAGCGGCGTCGGCGCGGTCTCCCGGGTGACCCGGCGCACCACCCAGACGGTGATCAGCAGCAGCAGCGCGTACGGCGGGTAGCCCAGGGCGAGCCGGGCCACGCCCAGCGCGGTGTCCTGGTGGGCCAGGTAGAGCCCGGCCTGCACGCCGACCTTGGCCAGCCACACCACGCCCCAGAGCACGGTGAGCTGGGTGAAGGTGCGCACCAGCCTCGGGTCGTCCCGCCACTCGGAGCGGCCCTTGGCCACCAGCACCGACCAGATCCAGCCGACCAGCGGCTGCTTGATGGCCGCCGAGAGCAGCAGGGCCAGGCCGTAGCCGATGCCGTAGAGGATGCCGGGGAGGTAGAAGTCGCGCTCGTTGCCGGTGCGCCAGGCGATGGCCGCGCCGATGGCGATGCCGACCAGGCCGTTGACCGCGTGCCGCACCGGCCGGCGCTGGGCCAGCCGCAGCCCGGCGATCAGCAGCGCCACCGCCACCGAGGCGATCACGGCGGGACGCAGGTCGCCCACCACGTTGGCGATCACGAAGACCACCACGGGGATGCTCGACTCGACCAGGCCCCGCCAGCCGCCGAGCTGGTCGGCCATCTGCTCGGCCATGCTGGGCAGCCGCTCGTCCTCCGGCCCGAGTTCCGGCTGGGTGTGCTGTCCGGTCGTCACTTCGGCGACTCCAGCTCGTAGTACGGGTTGTAGATCACCTTGCGGTCGTCCCGTAGGGCCACCCGGCCGCGGGCGGTAAGGTGCCGGCCCGGCTCGATGCCGGCGATGTGCCGCCGGCCCAGCCAGACCAGGGTGACCACGTCGCTGCCGTCGTAGAGGTCGGCCTCCAGCGTGGGCAGGTTGGTCCGGGGCGTGTAGACCACGGTGCGCAGCCGCCCGGCGACCGAGACCACCTGGCCGCGCATGCACTGGCGGGCCGGCATGCCCCCGGACTCGGCGCTCTCCCGTTGCAGCTCCTGCGCCTCGATTTCGGCTTCGCTCGCGGTGAGGCGTTTCAGGAGTCGCCGCAGCGACACCCGGCTCTCGTCGGTCGTCATGACCTCCGCGTCACCCTCTCCACGCCGGCCGGCTCCCGCCGGCTCTGGGTAGGCCCCGGATTGCCGGAACCGTCCCGCCAGCGTACGCCGATCCGGCCCGGCGGCGGGACCGGCGTCGGAGTGCGTACGCCCCCCGGGGCCGGGCACGGATCCGCCCGCTGCGGCCAGGCCCGGACACGCGACGGGCCCGGCGGCGTCGATGTCACGCCGACTCCGACCGGGCCCGGATCGCGGTGCTCAGGCCTCGCGCTGCTGCGGCGCGCCCTCCTGCTCGGCCTGCTCGGCCATCTCGCGGGGCAGCCGCAGCGGCAGCGGCTCGCGGACCGGCTTGGCCTCCTGGCCGCGGTCGACGACCAGGCCGTCGAGGCAGGCCGCGAGGGGGCCGGCGGCGACCGGGTTGGTGGCGGCCTCGCCCTGGTAGACCCCGCGCACCATCCAGCGCGGCCCGTCGATGCCGACGAAGCGCAGGTCGGTGATGCCGTCCGGGGTGCGGACGCGGGCGCGCAGCTCGGTGCCGTACTCCCCCTCGACCTCCTGGGCCGCGGCGCCGTCGTTGAACAGCGACTGCCGGATCTCCTCGCGCACCTCGTCCCAGATGCCGTCGGAGCGGGGCGCGGCGAAGACGCCGAGCTGGAGGGCGTTCTGGCCGTGCACCAGCACCACCTGCTGGATCACGCCCTGCGGGTCGGCCTGCACCCGCACCTCGACCTCCGGCACCGCCGGGATCTGCAGGCTGCCCAGGTCGAGCCGGGGCGCGTCGGGCGCCTCGGTGACGTCGTACGGGCCGCGAGCCGGCGGCTGCGGGGTCTCCTCGGTGTCGAGGACCCCGGCGTCCCGCTCGTCACGCGCGTGCCGCGCGCCCTCGGCCCGCTTACGGGAGAAGATCACTGCGCCCACCCTCCGCTGTTCGCACTCACCCTGCCACCTCTTCCGTGTGCCCGCCCGCCGGAGCCGGGACCAGCCCGGCGTGCCCGCCGGTGGAGCCGTGCCCGCCGGTCCCGCGCCGGGACACGGGCAGCTCGACGACCGGCTGGAACTCGGCCCGGGCGACCCGCTGGACCACGAGCTGCGCGATCCGGTCGCCGCGGCTGATCTTCGCCGGCGTCTCCCGATCATGATTGATCAGGTTGACCAGGATCTCACCCCGGTAGCCGGCGTCGACCGTACCGGGCGCGTTGAGCACCGTCACGCCGAGCCTGGCCGCCAGCCCCGATCGGGGGTGCACCAGGCCGACGTACCCCTCCGGCAGCGCGACGGCGACACCGGTCGGCACCAGGGCCCGCCCGCCGGGCGGCAGCTCCACGTCCGCGGCGGCCACCAGGTCCGCGCCGGCATCGCCGGGATGGGCGTACGCCGGCAGCGGCAGCTCCGGGTCGAGCTGCCGTACGGGCACGGGTACGACGTCTGTCACGGTCATCCTCTTCCGTCCGGTCCTTGCGGGGGTGACCCTGCCATCCTGCCGGTTCGCCGGCCGCCCGCGCGCCGTACCCTCGGAGTGTGCGTCAGTCGTCATCCTCGACCGCCCCCGTGGCCGCCCCGCCCGCGTACGCGGAGCGCCTCGGGCTGCCCTGGTGGGCCTGGCCGACCGGCCTCGCCCTCGCCGGGCTGCTCGCCGCCGAGCTGTGGATGGGCGCGACCGGCGTCCGGGCCTGGCTGCCGTTCGTGCTGCTGCTCCCCGCAGCGGCGGCCACGCTCTGGTGGCTGGGCCGGATCCGCGTCACCGTCCACGCCGGCGAGCTGCGGGTCGACGACGCCCACCTCCCGGTGCGCTTCGTCGCCGACGCGGTGCCGCTGGACGCGGCGGGCCGGCGTGAGGTGCTCGGCGTCGGCTCCGATCCGCTCGCCTTCGTGGTGCAGCGCCCCTGGGTCGGCGGCGCCGTGCAGGTGGTGCTCGACGATCCCGACGACCCCACCCCGTTCTGGGTGGTCAGCACCCGGCACCCGGTCGAGCTGGCCACGGCCCTGCTGGCCGCCCGCGACGCCGGCTGACCGGCGCCGGTCCCCGGCCGGGCGGTTCCTGACTCAGGAGGGCTTGCCGGGCAGCGCGCGGGCCTGGTGGCGGAGGTCCTTGCGGAGCTGGTCGCCGAGGGTGCGGGTGGCCCGCCGGTTGAGGTAGCCGGCCACGGCGGCGCCGGTCAGGAACGGGCCGAGCGTGGTGAGGTTGCGGCCGAAGCGGCGCAGCAGGCTGTCGCGCAGTTCGCGGCGGGCGGCGGTGCCCAGCACCGCGCTGACCCCCACGCCCGGCATCATCGGGTTGACCCCGCGCTGGGTGGCCCAGGACTGCACCAGCGACACGGCCCGCTGCGCGCCCCCGGCGGGCAGCGGCACCCGGTGCACCTCGTGCAGCTCGCCGATCAGCTTCAGCTCGATCGCCACCACCGCGACCGTCTCGGCGGCCAGCAGCACCGGGGCGGAGAGCAGGGTCGGGGTGACCGCCCACTCGACCGCGGCAACCCCGCCGCCGGCCGCGCCGACGCCGGCGGTGGCCCGGGCCGCGTTGCGGATCAGCCGGTCGGCGAGGGCGTCGTCGTCGAGGCCGGGGAAGTGCTTCCGGAGCGTGGCCCGGTCGCGGATCGGCACGCGCGGGGCGATCTCGGCGACGGTGTCGGCCATCCAGCGGATGGCGGCCTTCGGCTTGTACAGGTCGGTGATGCCGCGGGCGCGGGCCTGGCCGACCAGGCGGGTGAGCAACTGCCGGCGGCGGGCCACGGGCAGGTCGTCCGCGGTCAGCGCGGCGACGGTCGCGCCGAGCTGGTCGGCGTCCGCGCCGGGCCGCTCGGCGTCCGTGGTGGGCGGCGCCGGCTCGGCGGGGGCGTCCGCGGGTGGCGTCCTCTCGGTCGACCGGTCGGCGCTGCCCCCGTCGGCGTCCGGCCCGTCGGCACGCTCGCTGCGCTCGCTCACCCGTCCGCCCTCCTGCTCCGCGCGGCGTGGCAGCCGCCGGTACGAGTCAAGCAGCTTCCCGCCACCGGCGCACGGCGGCTCGATAAGCGGCGGCCCCGTCGAGGAGGCCGCCGCCGGTGTCTCGGGTCGGAGTCAGACGCACTCGCGGCAGATCAGCTCGCCGTTGCGCTCGACCGCCAGCTGGCTGCGGTGGTGGACCAGGAAGCAGCGGGCGCATCGGAACTCGTCCTGCTGCATCGGTAGCACCTTGACCGTGAGCTCCTCGTCGGCCAGGTCGGCGCCGGGCAGCTCGAAGCTCTCGGCCACCTCGGCCTCGTCGACGTCCACGGCGCCCGACTGTGTGTCGACGCGCCGGGCCTTGAGCTCTTCCAGGCTGTCCTCGCCGAGGTCGACCTCGTCGCGACGCGGGGCGTCGTAGTCGGTGGCCATCGGTTTCACTCTCCCATATCGATATGGTCGCTTCCGGTTGTAACGCCGGACGACGCTGTTTCGGTTCCGCTGGCCGGCCACCAAATGTGTCGGTCACCCGACCCGACCATCGGAGCCGGGCCGCCAGGAGGGAACTTCCCCCAGCGAGCGCGGAACCTTACCCCCCCTTGGGCGAGGCATGTATACCGCCCCCGTGGCAGAGATGTACGCCCCGGCGCCCGAAGTTGTTCCCGATGTGACTCAGGCGACACGAAGATAGGGGTAGTAGTACCCGTTCCCCCGGTGGCGCGCCGGCATGTCGGACTGTTTCCACGCGACGGCCGGACAAGCGTTAACCTCAGCGGCGTACTCGACGGCCGGCGGGGCGGACCGACCGCCGGCGGCCGCCGCCACCCAAATACCGTCCGGGGAGCGCCCAGAATGAGTTTTGCGCGAGTGCGGGCACTCGTTGTCGTCGGACTGCTGGCGGTCACCGCCCTGGTCTTCGTCGTCGTCGCGCTGGTCCGCGACACCCAGGGCACGGCCAGCAGCGCTGAGAACTGCCCGCAGGGCTGGCCGATCGCCGACCTGCGCCTGCGCGAGCAGAAGGACGTCAAGATCAACGTCTACAACGGCACCGACGAGGTCGGCCTGGCCGGCAGCGTCGCGGACGACTTCCGCAACCGCAAGTTCCAGGTCAAGAAGGAGGGCAACGCGAAGCCCGTGGACGAGGTCGCGGTGCTGCGCTACGGCCCCAAGGGCGTCGGCTCCGCGCACCTGCTGCGGGCCTACTTCCTCAACAACGCCAAGCTCGAACCGGACCTGAAGCGCAAGGACGACACGGTCGACGTGGTCCTCGGCAACGGCTTCCAGCAGTTGGCCACCACCACGGAGGTCAACCAGTCCCTCGGCGACCTCGGCTCGCCGGAGGCGCCGGCCGGCACCTGCCCGGGCCCGGTCAAGTAGCGCTCGGCTCCGGAAAGAGTGGCCTCCCCCGCCGGGGCGGCCACTCTTTCCGTTTGTCGGGCCGTTTGTCGGGCCGGGCGGATCGGTCACGGGCCGCCGGAGGCGTCCAGGGCGGCGAGCCGGGTATGCAGCGGCTCGTGCAGCGCGGGCGGCGCGGCGAGCACCAGGTCCGGCCCGGGCGGCCGGCCGGACAGCCCGGTCACCAGCAGCCCGGCCTCGCGGGCGACCAGCCCGCCCGCGGCGAGGTCCCAGGCGGCCAGCCCCTTCTCGTAGTAGGCGTCCACCCGGCCCTCGGCGGCCAGGCAGAGGTCGAGCGCGGCGGCGCCCATCCGGCGGATGTCGCGCACCTGCGGGATCAGTTCGGCGACCACCCGGGCCTGGTGCGCCCGGCGCCCGGCGTCGTAGCCGAACCCGGTGGCGACCAGCGCCTGCCCGAGGTCGGTCTCGGCGGAGCAGCGCAGCCGCTGCCCGTCCCGCCAGGCGCCGCCGCCCGCGGTGGCCGTCCACTCCTCCCCGGTGGCCACGTTGCGCACCACCCCGGCGACCACCTCGCCGGCCACCTCGGCGGCCAGGGAGACCGCGCAGTACGGCAGCCCGTAGAGATAGTTGACCGTGCCGTCGATGGGGTCGACGATCCAGCGCACCCCGCCCTCGGCGGCCGGGCCGGTCTCTCCCGCGCCGTACTCCTCGCCGAGCACCGCGTCGCCGGGGCGCAGCGTCCGCAGCGCGGCCAGCACCTGCCGCTCCACCGCCCGGTCGGCGGCAGTGACCACGTCGGTGACGGTGCTCTTGGTCGCGGCGACCGAGACCCCCTCGGCCCGCATCCGGTGCGCGGTGGCGGCGGCCTCCCGGGCCACCTCGACGGCGATCTTGAGCAATTCCTGCGGCGTGGGTGCCGAGGCGGTCATGTTCGTCCCCTTCCGGCACGATCCGGACCGGCCGGTTCGTGCGCGGGTATCATCCTTACAAAGTCCACAACTGCGTCTAATCGGCGGTCCGTACGGCCGGTCCACCGTGCGGCGCAGGATGATCGCCGCAGACGGCGTTACAATTCACCCTGCCCCACGCGCCACGGACCGCCAGCGACCGGTCGGCCCGGGACACGGGGGTCCCTCAACGACATCGCCCGGCACGGCGTCCCGTGCTGCGCCGGACGACCCGGCCGTGCTCGCTCTTCGCCTCCGGAAGGTCATTCGTGACAGAACCACGCCAGACCGGCGCCGACGTTCGCTCGCTCACCGACACCCTGATCGCCCACGCGCAGAGCGCCGGCGGTCAGCTCACGTCGGCCCAGCTCGCGCGCACCGTCGAGTCCGCTGAGGTGACCCCGGCCCAGGCCAAGAAGATCCTCCGTGCGCTCTCCGAGGCGGGCGTGACGGTGGTCGTGGACGGCTCGGCGAGCACCCGCCGCCGGGTCGCCGCCGCCCGGTCCGCCCCCCCGGCCTCCCGGGCCCCCACCGCCAAGACCACGAAGAAGGCCGCCGCGCCCGCCCCGAAGCAGGCGCCGGCCGCCGAGGAGGCCCCGGCCCCCGCCCCGCGGAAGGCGACCGCGCGCAAGGTCGCCGGCACCACCGCCGAGGTGGCCGCCACGGCCGCCGCCCCGGCGAAGGCCACCAAGACGACCCGGGCCACCAAGGCCACCGTGGCCGCCAAGAACGCCGCCGCGAAGCCGGCCAAGGACGCGGCGAAGGGCGAGGGCGCCGAGGGCGAGATCGACCCGGAGGAGCTCGCCGCCGAGATCGAGGACGTGGTGGTCGAGGAGCCGGCCGAGCTGACCCAGGCCGCCGAGGCCGACGCGGCCAGCTCCGCCACCGACAACGACTTCGAGTGGGACGACGAGGAGTCCGAGGCGCTCAAGCAGGCGCGCCGGGACGCCGAGCTGACCGCCTCCGCCGACTCCGTCCGGGCCTACCTGAAGCAGATCGGCAAGGTGCCGCTGCTCAACGCCGAGCAGGAGGTCGAACTCGCCAAGCGGATCGAGGCCGGCCTCTACGCCGCCGAGCGGCTGCGCGCCGCCGACGAGGGCGAGGAGAAGCTCACCCGCGACATGCAGCGCGACCTGATGTGGATCTCCCGGGACGGCGAGCGGGCCAAGAACCACCTGCTGGAGGCGAACCTCCGGCTGGTCGTCTCGCTGGCCAAGCGCTACACCGGCCGTGGCATGGCCTTCCTCGACCTCATCCAGGAAGGCAACCTCGGCCTGATCCGCGCGGTCGAGAAGTTCGACTACACCAAGGGCTACAAGTTCTCCACCTACGCCACCTGGTGGATCCGCCAGGCCATCACCCGCGCCATGGCCGACCAGGCCCGCACCATCCGCATCCCGGTGCACATGGTCGAGGTGATCAACAAGCTGGGTCGGATCCAGCGCGAGCTGCTCCAGGACCTGGGCCGCGAGCCCACCCCGGAGGAGCTGGCGAAGGAGATGGACATCACACCGGAGAAGGTGCTGGAGATCCAGCAGTACGCCCGGGAGCCCATCTCGCTCGACCAGACCATCGGTGACGAGGGTGACAGCCAGCTCGGCGACTTCATCGAGGACTCCGAGGCGGTCGTCGCGGTCGACGCGGTGTCGTTCTCGCTCCTGCAGGACCAGCTCCAGCAGGTCCTCCAGACGCTGTCCGAGCGCGAGGCGGGCGTGGTACGCCTGCGCTTCGGCCTCACCGACGGCCAGCCGCGCACCCTGGACGAGATCGGCCAGGTGTACGGCGTGACCCGGGAGCGCATCCGGCAGATCGAATCCAAGACCATGTCCAAGTTGCGGCACCCCTCGCGTTCGCAGGTGCTCCGCGACTACCTGGACTGACCGCCACGCGTCAACCGGCCGTGTCGGTTTGATCACCAGCCGTAGAACACTCTCCGGTGACCTGACGGTTGCCCGTTTGTGATCGTTGACGTGGCACCCTTGGTGCACGGCACACTGTCTTCCACGCCAGGTGTGACCTCCGTCCCCGACGGGCACACAGGGAAGGCAGGGCCCGAGAAGGGTGTTGCACGATAGGTGAGCAACCGAAGAGAGTGTTCATCGGTGACGACCAGAGGAGGAAGGCGATGACCCCGACCCTCACGCCGCCGCCCGAGACGGTGAGCCCCCCGGCCGCCGATGAACGGTGCGACCGCTGCAATGCTGCAGGCAAGCTCCGGATCACTCTGGCGGGTGGGAGCGAGCTGGTGTTCTGTGGGCACCACGCGAACAAGTACGCGGAGGATCTCGTGAAGATCACCGTGCGGTTCGCGTCGGACCCGGAGTTCAGCTGGCGTGGCGCCGATCTGATGGCGAACTGAGTACGAGGAATCCGCAACTCGACATAAGCCGGCCGGAGGTCCCCAGGGACCTCCGGCCGGCTTTTCGCACACCCACCCCAGCCGTCGAGCCGGGGGGCAGACCGGTCAGAGGGTCTGGACGGTGGCGATGCGCTCTTCGAGTTGCTCGATGGTGGCCTGGGCGCTGGGCGGGCCGCCGCAGAGTCGGCGCAACTCGGCGTGGATTTTGCCGTGCGGCTGGCCGGTCCGGTGGTGGCGGGCCGCCACGAGGGCGTTCAGCTGCCGCCGGAGGGCCACCCGGCGCTGGGCGGCACTCATCGGGGCCGGGGGCGCCGTCTGGGCCGCAGCGGCCGGCTCAGCGGTCCGCTGGGTGGCCCGGCGCCGCTGCGCGGCGAGCTGCTCGGCCTGCCGCTTGGTGAGCAGCATCGAGACCTGGTCGGCGGTGAGCAGCCCGGGCAGGCCGAGATATTCCTCCTCCTCCGGGGTGCCCGCCTGGGCGGCCGTGCCGAACGACGCCCCGTCGAAGATCACCTGGTCCAGCTCCGCGGTGGCGGACAGCGCCGCGAACCGCTTCTCCAGCTCGCCGCTGGCCTGGTCGTCCCGCTGGGCGCGCTCCAACAGGTCGTCGTCGAGCCCGTCGGAGTCCTTCGGCTTGCCGAGCACGTGGTCCCGCTCGGCCTCCATCTCGCTGGCCAGCCCCAGCAGGTGCGGCACGCTGGGCAGGAAGACCGAGGCGGTCTCGCCGGGCCGGCGGGCCCGGACGAACCGGCCGATCGCCTGGGCGAAGTAGAGCGGGGTGCTGGCGCTGGTCGCGTAGACGCCGACGGCCAGCCGGGGGATGTCGACGCCCTCGGACACCATCCGGACCGCGACCAGCCAGCGCTGCTCGGAGGCCGCGAACGTCGCGATCCGCGCGGACGCGCCCTGGTCGTCGGAGAGCACCACGGCGGCCTTCTCACCGGTCACCTGCTCCAGCAGCTTGGCGTACGAGCGGGCCACCTGCTGGTCGCTGGCGATCACCAGGCCGCCGGCGTCGGGCATGCCGTTGTTGCGCAGCACGGTCAGCCGGGCGTCGGCGGCCCGCAGCACCTGCGGCATCCAGTCGCCGGCCGGGTCCAGCGCGGTCCGCCAGGCCTGCGCGACGAGGTCCTGGGTCATCGGCTCGCCCAGCCGGGCGGCCAGTTCCTCGCCCGCGTTGGTGCGCCACCGGGTCTCCCCCGAGTACGCCAGGAAGAGCACCGGACGGACCACGCCCTCGCGCAGCGCGTCGGAGTAGCCGTAGACCGAGTCGGCGCGGGAGCGGAGCAGCCCGTCCCCGCCCCGCTCGTAGCTGACGAACGGAATCGGGTTGTCGTCGGAGCGGAACGGCGTACCGGTGAGCATCAGCCGGCGTACCGCGGGCTCGAAGGCCGCCTTGACGCCGTCGCCCCAGGTCCGCGAGTCGCCGGCGTGGTGGATCTCGTCGAGGATGACCAGGGTGCGCCGGGTCATGGTGCGCCGCCGGTGCACCTGCGGCGCCATGCCGACCTGGGCGTACGTGACGACGGCGCCGTGGAAGTCGGCCGCGGAGTGCAGGTCGGCGTTGCGGAAGGCGGCGTCGAGCTGGATGCCGACCCGGGCGGCGGACTCCGCCCACTGGGTCTTCAGGTGCTCGGTCGGGGCGACCACGGTGACCGCCTCGACGGTGCCGTCGTTCAGCAGTTCGGCGGCGATCCGGAGGGCGAAGGTGGTCTTACCGGCACCGGGCGTGGCGACCGCCGTGAAGTCCTCGGTGCGGCGGCGCAGGTACTCCACCATCGCCTTGCGTTGCCAGGCACGCAGGGGTGGGAACGAGTCGAGCGCCGGCAACCGCGGTGCCACGCGTAGCTCCTCTCCGCTCGCAGGCGGCGACGGGCCCCGCCCGGCCGAGGGCCACGGGTACCGCCGCCCATGAAAACGCCCTCGCGCATGGGTGCCGCGAAGGCCGACTCAGCATAACCAGCGGGGGCGTTGCGCCCCACTCGACGCCACGCTGGTCACATCCGCCCACCCCGCCGCGACATGGCTCAGACCTGCGGTCCCCGGGCGCCGGTGCGCGGCGGCCGCGGCGCCGGCACCGGGGCGGACCAGCGCCGCCGCAGCGACACCAGGCGCAGCCCGAAGACGAAGACGGCCGCGGCGGTCAGCGGCCCCGCGGTCGCCACGCCGTACGTCGACAGCAGCGCCACCGCGATCGACCCGGCGAGCGCGGCCACGGCGTAGATCTCCCGGCGCAGCACCACGGGGATCTCGCCGGTGAGCAGGTCACGGCCCAGGCCGCCGCCGATCGCGGTGAGCATGCCGATCATGCAGGCGCCGACGGCCGGCACGTGGGCGTCGAGGGCCTTGAGCGTGCCGGTGACGGTAAACAGGGCGAGGCCGGCCGCGTCGAGCACCAGCACGGTGGTGCGCAGCCGGGCGAACTGGGGATGCAGCCAGAAGATGGCGGCGGCGGTGACCGCCGCGGTGACCGCGTACCGCCAGTCGGCGAAGGCCAGTGGCGGCACCTCGTCGATGACCAGGTCGCGGAAGATCCCGCCGCCGAGGGCGGCGACGACGCCGACGAAGACCACCCCGAAGAGGTCGAGCCGTTTGGCCACCGCCGCGGAGGCGCCGGAGGCGGCGAAGACCGCCACGCCGGTGAGGTCGGCGAGGAGCAGAGGGGTGGAGGTGGTCACCGCCGCAGGTTACGTGGGCGGCCGGCGAGGCCGCCCGGGATCACGCGGCGTACGAGTCGTAGATCTCCTTGCACTTGGGGCAGACCGGGGAGCCCGGCTTGGCCGCCTTGGTCACCGGAAAGGTCTCGCCGCAGAGGGCCACCACGAAGGTGCCCATGACGGCGCTCTCCGCGATCTTCTCCTTGCGGACGTAGTGGAACATCTCCGGGCCGGTGTCGGCGTCCTTCAGCTCGGGACGCTCGAGAACCTCTGTACTCACGTCTACACCTCCAACGGTCCAGTTTTGCAGGTCGATCCGGCCCGGTCCACCTGGGCCCGCGCCGGAGGCGGCCCGTACCGTAGCCGAAGTGACCAACTTTCACATCAGTCTCGGCACCGAGGTGGCCGACGCCCTGCGCGACGGGCGTCCGGTCGTCGCCCTGGAGAGCACCATCGTCTCGCACGGCCTGCCCCGACCGGACAATCTTCGCGTCGCGCGGGACATCGAGCAGGCGGTTCGGGACGCCGGGGCTGTCCCGGCCACCATCGGCATGGTCGCCGGTGAGCTGATCGTGGGGCTCGACGACGCCCAGCTCACCCGGCTCGCCACGGTCGACGGGGTGAGCAAACTCTCGGTGCGCGACCTGGCCGTGGCGGCGGCGACCGGCGCGGACGGCGCCACCACGGTGGCGGCGACCAGCGCGGTGGCCGCGGCCGCCGGGATCGGCGTCTTCGCCACCGGCGGGCTCGGCGGGGTGCACCGGGAGGCCGCGCAGACCTTCGACGAATCCGCCGACCTGGTCACCCTGGCCCGGACCCCGATCGCGGTGGTCTGCGCCGGGGTGAAGTCGATCCTCGACGTGGGCGCCACCCTGGAGCGGCTGGAGACCCTCGGGGTGAGCGTGGTCGGCTACCGCACCCGCCGCTTCCCCGGCTTCTACCTCACCGACGCCGGCTTCGACCTGGACTGGTCGGTGGAGTCGCCCGAGCAGGCCGCCGACGTGCTGGCCGCCCGCCGGGAGCAGGGCGTGCACCACGGCGGGTTGATCGTGGCGAACCCGCTGCCGGTGGACGAGCAGCTCGACCCGGCGCTGCACGACCGCACCCTCGCCACCGGCCTGGCCCTGCTGGCCCGCGACGGGGTGACCGGCAAGGCGGTGACCCCGTTCCTGCTGGCCCACTTCCACTCGGCCACCGAGGGCGCCAGCCTGGCGGTGAACGTCCGGATCATCCTGCGCAACGCCGACCTGGCGGCACGGATCGCGGTCGCCTCGGCGGCCCGCCGCACCGCCCCCTCGGCATGAGCCCCGCGCCCCGCATCATCGTCGTCGGCGACGTGATCACCGACGTGCTCGCGGTGCTCTCCGGTCCCCTGGCCACCGGCTCGGACACCGCGGCCGGGATCCGGTTCAGCGGCGGCGGCCAGGCGGCCAACACCGCGGCCTGGCTGGCCGGCCAGGGAGCAGCCGTCACCCTGGTCGCCGCCGTCGGCGACGACGAGACGGGCCGCGAGCGGGTCGCCGAACTGGACCGGGTCGGGGTGACCTGCGCGGTGGAGCGCCACGAGGGCTATCCGACGGGCACGGTCATCGTGCTCACCCACGACGGGGAGCGCACCATGGTCAGCCAGCGGGGGGCGAACCTGCGGCTGACCGCCGGGCACGTCGACCGGAGCGTCGCGGCGGCGCCCGACGCCGGGCATCTGCACCTGTCCGCGTACACCCTGCTGGACGTCGGGTCGCGCGGCGCGGGCCTGCGCGCGCTGGCCGCGGCCCGCGAGCGTGGGCTGACCACGAGCGTCGACGCGGCCTCCGCGGCCCCGCTGCGGCGGGTCGGCACGGCATTCCTGACCTGGGTACGCGACGTCGACCTGCTGCTGGTCAACACGGACGAGGCGACGGTGCTGGCCGGCGGGCTGGACCCGGCGGCGCAGGCCCGGGCGCTGACCTCGGTGGCCCGGCGGGTGGTGGTGAAGCGGGGTGCGGCCGGCGCGGTCTGGGTGGACCGGACCGGACTGGTCGAGACGGCCCCGGCGCCCGGGGTGGCCGTGGTGGACGTGACCGGGGCGGGCGACGCCTTCGCCGCCGGCCTGCTCACCGCCTGGCTGGCCGACGCGGACCCGCGCGCGGCACTGGCCCGGGCCGGCGACCTCGGCGCCCTGGCGGTCACGACCGTCGGCGCCCGTCCCCAGCCCTGACGGTGGTCGGTCCGGGCGGCTGCCGCCCGGACCGGTCAGGGTTCGGCGTCGATGACCTTGTGCGGGGGCTCCTCCGCGGAGAGCGCCATCGGCGGGGTCTCGTCGCGGTGCCGGGGCTGGAACTTCCCGGCCAGCCGGTGCTGTTCCTTGGGCGGGCGGTCGTTGGCCAGCAGCACGGCCAGCCACGGGATGAGTACCATCCCGAGACCGCAGAGCGGTAGCCAGAGCCAGAGCAGTGGGGCCTTGACCACGACCAGCACCGCACCGATCACCAGGCACGCGACCCGGATTCCCATCATCAGCACGTAGCGCTTCTGCCGGCTGGTGAGCTGGTCGTCCTGGCTGCGCGAGGCGTCGGTGATCAGGATCGGCTGATACGCCTGACGCTTCACCACGGACCTCCTCGAGGGATTACGACCCATCCTGTCACCCCCGACGGTTGATCGGCGAGAATCGTGACAAGGCACCTCGTGTTACACGCGTGGTACGCTCGCCCCGTGGGCAACCGGTTCAGCTTCTCCGACGAGGCGTTGGCCAACCTGCGGGTCTACGACGTCACGCCGGGGGAAGTCTGGGAGGCCCTGCACAGCACGCGGCGGGTCATCCGGCACCTGGGGGACGACGTCATGGTGGTCTACGCGACCGACCACCGGGGGCGACGCCTCGCGGTGCTGCTGGCCGAGGCCGACGGCACCGACAACGACTGGGACATCCTCTCCGCCCGCGAACTGAGCGACGTCGAGGCCAAGCGCTACGACGACGCGGTGCGGAGGTCACGCCGACGAGGAGGCGGTCACGATGCACCGTAACGACGCGACCAAGCGGTTCCACGACGGCGGCGACGCGCTCGCCGACCTGATCGACGACACCCAGCCCGCGGAGCTGCCCACCCCCGACACCGACGTGCCGATGGTCAGCCGCTCGGTGCGCCTGCCGCTGGAGACGTACGAGCGGGTCCGGGCGGCGGCCGAGACGCGCGGCATCGGGGTGACCACGCTCATGCGCCAGTGGATCGAGGCCGGCCTGGCCGACCTCGACGACTCGGCCACGGTCTCCCTGGCCGACGTGCGCCGGGCCCTGGCCGCGCTGTCCCGCCCCACCGCCGCCTGAGCGTCAGGCCTCCGGGCCGCTGCTCTCCGGCCCCCTCCGCCCGAGCGGGGACCTCGTAGCCGACCGCCGCGGTGAGCACGCCGAGCACGATGACCAGGTGGGTGATCGTGGCCGACGTGCCGAGCCGGCCCGGCACCGCGTTACCCCCGTCCGCCGCCCTCGCTCCCAACGACGGGGCCACCACGCCGGTTGCGCCTTTTTCCCGGCGGGTCACATCGGCGAGGCGGGGCGTTCCGGCGGGCGGCCCCGGGCGCGCAGCGCGTCCGCCACGGCCATCCCGGTGAGCACCGCCGTGACGCCGGCGGCGATGCCGAGCAGCGGCAGCCGGCCCAGCAGCGGCACCCCCAGCACCAGGAGCAGGAGGCCGATCAGGCGGGACCGGGAGACCCGGCCGAACACCTCGTACTCGAAGCGGGCCCGGCCGACCACGAAGAGCGCCGGGCCTCCGACGATGGCCGTCACCCGGACCACGTCGGCGTGCCCCGCGGGCTCGGCGATGGCCACCTCGTAGCCGACCGCCGTGGTCACGATGCCGGCGATCATCGTGAGGTGGGTCCAGGTGGCCGACTGGCCGAGCCGGGCCGGCTGCCGGGCCTCGGCCACCGCCTCGACCAGCACCGAACCCGCCCGGTGGAAGTAGATCCGCCAGAGCAGCACGGTGGTGGCGAAGGCGTCCACGAGGGCGATCCAGCGCAGCAGCGTGAATCCGCTGCCACTGAACCCGACGCCGGCCACGAAGATCATCTCGCCGAGCGCGATGATGGTGAACTGCTGGTACCGCTCGGCCAGGTGCTCGCCGGTCACCGTCCACGTCGTGGCCGACGCCCGGCCCAGCCGGGGCACCGGCCAGCCGGTGACCACGCCCAGGTAGTCGATCACCAGGGCCACCCCCCAGCAGAGCAGCCGCAGGTCCTCCCCGACCAGGCCACCGACGAGCCAGGGCACGGCCGAGACAGCCGACCAGACCAGGATCCGGTCGGACCGATGCCGCTGGACGTGCCGGCGCAGCGCCACCGTCAGGTAGAGCGACCGGCCCAGCTGGATGGAGACGTACCCGGCGGCGAAGCTCAAGCCGTGCGCGCCGTACGCGTCCGGCACCGAGACCGCCATCACCAGGCTGCCGAACATGGACCCGATCATCACCGCCTGGATGGGCGGTTGCTCGGGGTCGTAGTGGCTGGTGGCCCAGGCGGTCAACGACCAGACCATCCAGAGCGCGAGCAGCAGGAACAGCGTCTGCGCCAGTTCCAGCGGAAGGCGTCCGCCACCTGCTGCCACGTCGGTGATCAGGCGCTGCGAGACCCGGGTGAAGGCGAAGACGAAGACGACGTCGAGGAAGAGCTCCAGGAAGGTCGCACGGTGGCTGCCCCCGCCGCCGCGCAGGAGTTCCGCCCCCCGCTCGTCCGTCATCACCCGCCCGCCGTCACCGCCTTGACGATCATGACAACGAGCCAGGGTGGGCGCCGGTTGCGTCAGCCCTTCGCGGCCTTCGCCTCCGCCTTCATCCGCTGCTTGTACTCGCGGACCCGGCGCAGCGACTCAGGATCGGTCACGTCGGCCACCGAGCGGTACGCGTCCACGTCGCCGTAGCCGCCGGCCGCCTCGCGCCAGCCGTCCGGGGTGATCCCGAACCGCTTGCCGAGCAGGGCGACGAAGATCTGCGCCTTCTGCCGGCCGAAGCCGGGCAGCTCGCCGACCCGGCGCAGCAGCTCCCGGCCGTCGGCCGCCTCGGACCAGAGCCGGGCCGGGTCGCCGTCGTAACGCTCGACCAGGGCCCGGCACACCTCCTGCACCCGGGCCGCCATGGCCTTGGGGAACCGGTGCAGGGCCGGCGGCCGGGCGAAGATCTCGACCAGCGCCTCCGGGGGGTGTTCGGCCAGCTCCCGGGCGTCCGGCTCGTGGCCGAGCCGCTGGGCGAGCACGTAGGGAGAGGAGAACGCCTTCTCCATCGGCACCTGCTGGTCCAGCACCATGCCGAGAAGCAGCGCCAGCGGGCTGCGCGCCAGCAGCTCGTTGGCCTGCGGGTCGATGGGCAGCGAGAGCGTCATGCCCCCATCCTGCCGCGCCCGCCGCCGCCCGCCACGGCGACTCCCCGCGACGCGCGACACGGCCCGGTGGACAGGGGTGGAGTCCACCGGGCCGCGGGGCCGCGCCCGATCGTCAGTTGACGACGAAGAGCAGCCGGTTCGGCGAGCCGGAGCCGGGGTCGGTCACCTTGCCGGTGGTGGCGTTGGTGGTCAGGTAGCTGGCCACCTGCGCCGGGCTGTACGACGGGTTGGCACCGAGCACCAGCGCCGCCGCGCCCGCCACGTGCGGCGAGGCCATCGAGGTGCCGCTCAGCGTGCTGCTGGCGGTGTCGCTGGTCCGGTACGCGGAGACGATGCTCGACCCGGGGGCGAAGATGTCCACGCAGGAGCCGTAGTTGGAGAAGGACGAGCGCGCGTCGCTGCTGGTGGTGGAGCCGACGGTGATCGCGGCGGCGGCCCGCGCCGGCGAGTAGTTGCAGGCGTTGGCGCTGGAGTTGCCGGCCGCCACCGCGTACGTGACGCCGGAGTTGACCGAGTTGGTCACCGCGTTGTCGATCGAGCTGCTGACGCCGCCGCCGAGGCTCATGTTGGCCACCGCCGGCTTCACCGCGTTCGAGGTGACCCAGTTGATGCCGCTCACCACGCCGGTGGTGCTGCCGCTGCCGGAGCAGTTGAGCACCTTCACGGCGACCAGCCGGACGCCCTTGGCCACGCCGTACCGGGTGCCGCCGACGGTGCCGGCCACGTGGGTGCCGTGGCCGTTGCAGTCGGTGTTGTTGGTGTCGACGGTGTTGGTGCCCCAGGTGGCCCGGCCGCCGAAGTCGGTGTGGGTGGTCCGGATGCCGGTGTCGATGATGTACGCCCGGACGTTCGAGGCCGTGTTCGGGTAGGTGTAGCTGGCGTCCAGCGGCAGGTTGCGCTGGTCGATCCGGTCGAGGCCCCAGGACGGCGGGTTGGTCTGGGTGGCCTGGGCGCTGACCACCCGGTCCTGCTCGACGTACGCGACGGCCGGGTCGGCCGCCAGCCGGCGGGCCTGGGCGGGGCTCAGCTTCGCGCTGTAGCCGGTCAGGGCGGAGCTCCACACCGTGCCGACGCTGCCGCCGTAGCGCTTGGCCAGGCCGGCGGCCCGGTCCGGCACGGCGGTCCGGGCGGTGAGGCTGTTCGCGGCGCCGACCGTGTCGCTCTTCAGCACCACCAGGTAGCTGCCGCTGATGGCGTCGGGGGCGGAGGCGTAGCGGACGTCGCCGGTCGGCGCGGCGAGGGCGGGGGTGGAGGCGGCGGCGGCGAGGGCCGCGGCGGCGGCCGTGACGGCGAGCGCGCGCAGCGCACGCCGCCGGGGAACGGACACGTCGGGCATCGTCTGGCTCCCTACCGGGCGCTCCCGGGCTCGTGGCCACCGGGACGCCCATCGACGGATGTTGCCGCAGATGCTAGCCATTCATTGATGAACATGAAAGAGGTAACGGCCGATACAGCGGGCTGCCGGTATGGATCCGCCGGGTGCCGGCCGGGCGAGCGCCCCGGGGAGGCAGGATGACGACGTGGACCGTCACGACATGCTGCTCTCCCCCGCCGGGGTCGACGCGCTGCGCACCGCGCTGACCCGGGCGCGCTTCACCGCCAACGGCATCGCCAACCGGCTCGGCCCGCAGGCCACCGGAGCGGTCGCCCGCAACGACTACCGGGCCGCGCTGCGCGCCACCGAGGACCGGGACCCGCTCGGCACGCTGATCCGGGTCTTCATCTGCGACCAGACCGAGCCGGAGCCCGTGGTGGCCGCCGCGCTCGCCCCGCTGACCGTCGGGGAGGCGCTCGCCGGGGGGCTCGTCGAGCGGCACGGCGAGGGGCTGCGCGCCGGCGTCGACCTGGAGCCGTACGGGGACGACTGGTTCGTGCTCGCCGACGTGCCGGCCAGCGCCCGGCCCGGCCGCCCGCTGCACGCCGAGCACGTGCTGGGCATCGGCGGTGCCACCCAGACGCTGATCGGCGCGACCGTGCGCCGGCCGGTGGAGACGGCGCTGGACCTGGGCACCGGCTCGGGCGTCCAGGCCCTGCACCTGTCCACCCACGCCCGTCGGGTGACCGCCACCGACGTCTCCGAGCGGGCGCTGCGATTCGCCGCCACCACCGCCGCCCTCAACGGGCAGGACTGGGAACTGCTCCGCGGCGACCTGGTCGCCCCGGTGGCCGGCCGCCGGTTCGACCTGGTGGTCAGCAACCCGCCGTTCGTTGTCGGGCCCGGCACCACCACGCACGTCTACCGGGACTCGGGCCGGGTCGGCGACGCGATCGGCGCCGAGCTGGCCGCCGCCGCCCCGCACCTGCTCACCGAGGGCGGGACCATGCAGTACCTGGCCAACTGGGTGCACGTCACCGGCGAGGACTGGGCCGAGCGGGTGACCGGCTGGTTCGCCGGCACCGGGCTGGACGCCTGGGTGATCCAGCGCGAGGTGGCCGACCCGATGGCGTACGTCAGCCTGTGGCTCACCGATGTGGGCGAGGCGGCCGACCCGGAGCGGATGGCGGCCTGGCTGGACTGGTTCGACGCGCACAAGGTGGAAGCCATCGGGTTCGGCATCGTCTCCCTGCGGCGGGCCGGTCACGACGAGCCGATCGTCCGGGTGGAGGACCTGCGCCAGCGGGTGGAGCCGCCACTGGGCGACCGGGTTGGCGAGTGGTTCGATCGGCAGGACTGGCTGCGGGCCCGGGACACCGACGGGCTGCTGGCCGCCCGCTACCGGGCCGCCGACGGGCTCCAGCTGCGCCAGGAGGCCACCATGGGCGAGGAGGGCTGGGCGGTGGACCGGCAGGTCCTCGCCATGCCGCGCGGGCTGCGCTGGTCCGAGGAGATCGACCCGCTGGTGCTCGCCCTGGTCGGTGGCGCGGACGGGCGCCTGCCGCTGCGCGACCAGCTCGCCCTGCTGGCCGCCGCGCACGACGTCACCCCGGACGAGCTGGCGGAGGCGGCCGGGCCGATCGTGGCGCACCTGGTCGAGCGGGGCATCGTCGAGCCGGTGGCGGACTGATGCGGGCCGTGGTGCAGACGGTCGGCCGGGCCGCCGTGACGGTCGACGGCGAGGTGGTCGGCGAGATCGCCGACGGGCTGCTGGTGCTGCTCGGGGTGACCCACACGGACACCCCGCAGGTGGCCGCCACCATGGCCCGCAAGATCCACGAGCTGCGCATCCTGGACGACGAGCGCAGCGCCGCCGACACCGGCGCCCCCGTCCTCGTGGTCAGCCAGTTCACCCTCTACGGCGACGCCCGCAAGGGCAGACGTCCGAGCTGGACCGCCGCCGCCCCCGCGGAACTGGCGGAACCCCTGGTGGAGGCGGTGGTGCGAGAGCTGCGCCAGCGCGGCGCCAAGGTCGAGACCGGCCGCTTCCGCACCCACATGCTGGTGGAGAGCGTCAACGTCGGGCCGCGTACCGTGCTGCTCGAACTCTGACCACCGGGCGGCAGCGACGCGGCCCGATGGACGACACGATGGTGGCGGAGTCGCGCCAGGGCACTACTCCGCCAACGCTGGCCGTTCACCCGGCCTGGCCGCGGCGGTAGAACCGTCGCATGTCATCGCCCTCACATCCCACCCCCCACAGCCGAACGAGACGGCGGCTGATCGCCGTCGCGGCGGCCGCCGGGCTGGTCGCGGCCGGGTTCGCCGTGATCGAGACGCCGGCCGCCGCGGCCGGTCCGCCCACCACGCCACCGGCCCCGACCCGGGACCGGCACACCGTCACCCTGATCACCGGCGACGTGGTCACCGTGACCACCCTCGCCGACGGCCGGTCGACGGCCGACGTCGACCGGCCCGACCACGCCACCGGCGGCGTCCACCTCCAGGAGAGCGGCGGCGACCTGTACGTGCTGCCCGACGAGGCGCTGCCGCTGCTGGGCGCCAACCGGCTGGACCGGCGGCTGTTCAACGTCACCGACCTCATCGAGATGGGGTACGACGACGCCCGGACCGCCGCGCTGCCGCTGATCGCCACCTACCCGAAGGCGTCGGCCCGCGCGGCCCGCCCGGCCGCGCCGCGCGGCAGCCGGCTCGTCCGCGACCTGCCCAGCGTCACCGGTGCCGCGCTGGCCGCCGACAAGAAGCAGGCCCGCGCCTTCTGGTCCACCGTCGCGCCCACGCCGGCGCCCCGCTCCGCCGCCGCGCTCGGTGCCGGGCTCGGCAAGCTCTGGCTGGACGGGCGGGTGACGGCCAACCTGAAGGAGAGCGTGCCGCAGGTCGGCGCGCCCGAGGCGTGGGCCGCAGGCTACGACGGCAGCGGCGTGACGGTCGCGGTGCTGGACACCGGGGTCGACGCGACCCACCCCGACCTGGTCGATCAGGTCGACGAGAAGGTCAGCTTCGTGCCGGGCGAGGACACCTCCGACGTCAACGGGCACGGCACCCACGTCGCCTCGACGATCGCAGGCACCGGCGCGGCCTCCGGCGGGGCCAACAAGGGCGTCGCGCCGGGCGCTGACCTGATCGTCGGCAAGGTGCTCAGCAACGAGGGGTACGGCCAGGACTCCTGGATCCTCGCCGGCATGCAGTGGGCGGCCGAGTCCGGCGCGGACGTGATCAGCATGAGCCTCGGCGACTCGTCCCTGACCGACGGCACCGACCCGATGGCGCTCGCGGTGGACACCCTCTCCGCGCAGTACAAGACGCTGTTCGTCATCGCCGCCGGCAACGCCGGACCGCAGACCATCGGGTCGCCCGGCACCGCCGCCAGCGCCCTGACCGTCGGTGCCGTGGACAAGCAGGACCAGCTCGCCTGGTTCTCCAGCACCGGCCCGCTGGCGCGTACCGGAGCCCTGAAGCCGGACCTCGCCGCGCCCGGCGTCGGCATCACGGCGGCCCGCTCGCAGCAGAGCGGCGGCTCCGGCATGTACCAGAGCATGGACGGCACCTCGATGGCCACCCCGCACGTCTCGGGAGCCGCGGCGATCCTCACCCAGCGGCACCCGGACTGGTCCGGCCAGCAGGTGAAGGAAGCGCTGATGAGCAGCGCGAAGGGCCTGGCCGACAGCTACACCCCGTACGAGGTGGGCAGCGGCCGGCTCGACGTCGCGGCCGCCGTGCGGAACGGCGTGCGGGCCACCGGCTCGGCGTTCTTCGGCAACTTCGACTGGCCGCACGAGCCCACCGACGCCCCGGTCACCAGGCCGGTGACGTTCACCAACTCCGGCAGCACGGCCGTCACCCTCGACCTGGCCGTCACCGGGACCGGACCGTTCTCGCCGGGCGCCTCCTCGGTGACCGTGCCGGCGGGCGGCAGCGTGGACGTGCCGGTGACGGGCGACCCGCGAGGTGGGGCGTACGGGCAGGTCACCGGCTACCTGGTCGGCACCGACGCGGCCACCGGCAGGGCCGTCACCCGCACCGCCCTCGGCCTGCTCAAGGAGGACGAGCGGTACGACCTGACGGTCAAGCTGCGCGGCCGGGACGGCAAGCCGGCGAGTGCGACCGTCGTGGTGAAGAAGGCCGGCGAGTGGTACCCGTGGCAGTACGCCGTGGACGGCGAGCGGACGCTGCGCCTGCCGCCGGGCACGTACACGGTGGAGGCGGCGCTGGACGTCCCGGGTGAACGGGCGGACGGCCTGGGCCTCGCCCTGCTGGTGGACCCGGAGACGGTGCTCGACCGCGGGGCCGAGGTGGTGCTGGACGCGAGCCGGGCCCGGCTGCTGGAGACCACGGCGCCGCAGCGCACCGAGGACCGGCAGCGCCGGCTCGACTTCGAGGTCGGGTACGCCAACGGCGACGGCTTCCGGGAGGCCTACCAGATCCCGGTGAAGTACGACGACCTCTACGTCATGCCGACCGAGAAGGTCACCCAGGGGTCGTTCACCATGGCGGCCCGGTGGCGCAAGGGCGAGCCGATGCTGACGCTGGCGGCCGCCGGCCGGCTGCCGATCGACGCCACGGTGCAGCCGGGCGCCACCCTCACCGCGGGCGCCGAGACCCTGCGGCCGGTCTATGCCGGCACCGGCACCCCCGACGAGTACGCGGGCCTGGCCGTCAAGGGCGGGATCGCCGTGGTGACCCGCAGCGACGTGATCGGTGCCGCCGACCGGGCCGCCGCCGCGGCGGCCGCCGGGGCGAAGCTGCTGCTGGTCGTCAACGACGGAGCCGGCATCCTCAACGAGTACGTCGGCGAGTCCCCGATCCCCGTCGCCACCGTGCGCCGCGACGCCGGCGCGAAGCTGATCGAGGTGGCGAAGGCCGGCGCGCCGAAGCTCAACGTCACCCGCACGCCCTACGCGAACTACGTCTACGACCTGACCCGGGTCTGGCCCGACCAGGTGCCAGACCGGCCGCTCACCTACCACCCGGGCCGGAACGACCTGGCCCGGATCGACGCGCGCTACCACGCGGTCAAGGACACCCCCGGTGCCGGCTACCGGTACGACATGACGTTCAGCCCCGCACTCGGCTTCCGGGAGTCCGAGTGGCACCCCGGCACCCGCACCGAGTGGGTCACTCCGGACGTGGTCTGGCACGAGGTGCACCAGCAGGGCAGTTGGACCGACACCGCGTACTTCAACACCTACGCCCGGGGCAGCACGACCCGGTTGGACTGGTTCGCGCCCGCCGTCCGGCCGGCCTTCAACCGGGCGTTCGCGGTCCGGAACAGCCGCTACCAGGACTACCTGACCCTCAACGTGCAGGCCTGGAGCCCGTCGGACGCCGTGCTCGAGCACGGCGGCAACCTGGACTGGGGCTCGGTGCCGACGAACCTCAAGCTCTACCAGGGCAGCACGCTGCTGCACGAGAACAAGTTCTCCTCCGACCTGCAGTGGAAGAAGGTGCCGGCCGGCACGCTGCCGTACCGGCTGGTGCTGGACGCGTCGCGGCCCGCGGCCGAGTGGCGGCTGTCGACCCGTACGCACACCGAGTGGGACTTCGTCTCCAGCTCGAACACGGCGGACAACTTCGTCCCGTTCGCGCTGCTCCAGCTCGACTACGCGCTGGAGACCGACCTGCGCGGCGACGTCAAGGCCGGCACCAGCCAGCGGATCAGCGTCAAGGCGGGACCGCAGCCGGGCGGCACCGGCACCGGGAACATCACCTCGGTGGGCCTGGAGGTCTCGTACGACGACGGCGTTACCTGGCAGCCGGTGACCCTGAACCGGGGCGACGGCGACCGCTGGAACGGCTCGCTCAAGCTGCCGAACCGGCCGGGCGGCTTCGTCTCGGTGCGGGCCGAGGCGCGCACCGACGCCGGCTTCGGCATCCGGCAGGAACTCACCCGCGCGTACGGCCTGCGGTGAGGTGGCCGGCGGGGCCCCGGGACGGGCACCGTCCCCCCGGGGCCCCGCCGGGGCCGTCGCCAGCCCTGCCCTGGTCAAGATCCATGAAGATGCCCCATACTCTCCGTGCCGTCGGCGGAGGGAGGCAGCCACCGATGCTGGGCGTGTTGGGTCTGGGCCCGGACGACGAGGCGGTCTACGGCCTGCTGGTCCGGCAGGCCCAGGCCGGTCCGGCCGAACTCGCCGACGCCCTGCGGATGCCGGTCGCCGCGGTCGAGGCGGCGCTGTCCCACCTGACCGCGTGCGGCCTGGTGAAGTACGGCCCGGACGACGAGTTCTCGGTGGCCCCGCCCGCGGTGGCACTCGGGGCGCTGCTCAGCGAGCAGCGCAACGCCCTGCGCAGCGCCGAACTGGCGCTGGTCACGCTCGCCGAGGAGTACCGCGGGGCGGTCGCGGGCCGCGCCATCGACGAACTCATCGAGGTGGTCAGCGGTGTCGACGCCGTCCGGCACCGATTCGCGCAGGTGCAGCACGCCGCCCGCAGCGAGGTCCGCACCTTCGTCACCACCCCCTTCATCGCTGTGCCGCCGGGTGAGAACGCCGTGGAGTCGGTGGCGGTCGCCCAGGGGGTGCGGTTCCGGGTGGTGATCGACCGGCCCACCCTCGCCGAGCCCGGCGTGATCGCCGAGACCATCCAGTCCCTGCGTGACGGCGTCGAGGTGCGGGTGGTCGAGTCCCTGCCGATCAAGCTGATCCTGGCCGACGCCGAACTGGCCCTGGTGCCGTTGACCGCCACGCCCGGCGGCGAGCCCGGCGCGGTGCTGCTGCACCGCACCGGGCTGCTGGCGGCGATGGACGCGCTGTTCGAGATCGTCTGGCGGCACGCCCACCCGCTCGACGCGGCGGCGTTGACCGGTGCGGCCGGCGACCTCGTGGTCACCGGCGACCCGGACGGCCTGACCGAGCTGGACCGCAGGATCCTGGCGCTGCTGCTGGCCGGGCTCACCGACCACGTCGTCGCGGCCCAGCTCGACCTCTCCCTGCGGACCCTCCAGCGACGCCTGCGCCACCTCATGGACCTCGCCGGCGTGCAGACCCGGATGCAGCTGGGCTGGCACGCCGCCCGCCACCACTGGGCCTGACCGCCGGCGCCCGAGATCAGAAGAAGAGGCCGCGGCGGGAGAGGGACTGGCGGAGCCAGCCGTCGAGCTGGGCGGTCCAGTCGGTGCGGTCCGCCGTGGCGTGGTCGACGGTGAAGCGGCCGAAGGCGTCGTGGCCCTCGGTGAACAGGCCGCCGCGCTTGTCCAGCTCCAGCACCACGTGCATCTGGTGCGGGTCGGTCACGAAGGTGAGTTCGAGCTGGTTCATGGCGCGCGCGTACTGGGGCGCCGGGTGGAACTCGATCTCCTGGTAGAACGGCAGGCTCTGCCGCAGGCCGTAGATGTGGCCGCGCTCGACGTCGGCCCGGGCGAACCGGAAACCCAGCCGCAGCAGCGCCTCCAGCAGCCGCTCCTGGGCCGGCAGCGGGTGCACCGCCACCGCGTCCAGGTCGCCCTTGTCGACCGACCGGGCCACCTCCAGCTCGGTCCGCAGTCCCATGGTCATGCCGTGCAGGTGCTGGCCGTACAGGTCGGTGAGCGGGGTCTCCCAGGGCACCTGGAAGCGGAACGGCACGTCGTACCGCTGCCCCGGGTCCAGCCGGAACGCGCCGGTCACCTGGGCCCGGCCGAACTCCTGGGTGGTGTCGTACTCCGAGTCGCCGCTCTCCACCTCGACCCGGGTGACCAGACCGAGTGCGAGGTAGCTCACGTCCACCGGGTGGTCCCCGCCGACCACCTGGATCCGGCCCTCCAACTGGCCGCCGGGACGGCAGTTCGGGTTGGCCAGCACCGTCTCCACCGACGGTCCACCCACACCCATCGCCTGCATGAGCCGCTTGAAGACCACCACGTCCTCCGATCGCCTGTGCGTGCCGAGCCTCGCTGGCCGGCCGCTGGCACGGTAACCGGGCCCGGCAAGGCACAGCCGAGGTTCCGCCCGGATTGCTGTCGGGTCCCCGATCGCCTCACTCCCGTTTCACGCCCCGCCCGCCAAGCTGTTTCTCACCGGCACCACCGCGCCGGCGAACGGCACGGAACCGGTACGGCACGACGGACACGGGGAGAGACAGAGATGGCCCAGCAGATGATCGAGCACCAGGAACTGGACGTCACCCTGACCGACCTGGACGCCACCGACGAGCGCGGCGTCTCCACGGACCTGGTCCGGGCGTACCTGAACGGCATCGGCCGCACCAAGCTGCTCACCGCGGCGCAGGAGGTCGAGCTGAGCAAGCGGATCGAGGCCGGCCTCTTCGCCGAGGAGAAGCTCTCCACCTGCACCCCGGTCTCCACCGAGCTGCGCGCCGACCTGGAGCTGATCGCGGCCGAGGGCCGCGCCGCCAAGGACCACCTGCTGGAGGCGAACCTGCGGCTGGTGGTGAGCATCGCCAAGCGCTACACCGGCCGCGGCATGGCCTTCCTCGACCTCATCCAGGAGGGCAACCTCGGCCTGATCCGCGCGGTCGAGAAGTTCGACTACGCCAAGGGCTACAAGTTCTCCACCTACGCCACCTGGTGGATCCGCCAGGCCATCACCCGCGCCATGGCCGACCAGGCCCGCACCATCCGCATCCCGGTGCACATGGTCGAGCAGGTCAACCGGATGGTCCGGGTCCGCCGCGAGCTGTCGGTCACGCTGGGCCGGGAGCCCACCGTCGCCGAGGTGGCCACCGCGCTGGAGATCCCGGAGTACCAGGTGATCGAGCTGATCTCGTACGACCGGGAGCCGGTGAGCCTGGACCAGACGGTCGGCGAGGACGGCGAGAGCGCGCTGGGCGACTTCGTCGCCGCGGTGGACCCCAACGCGGAGCCGGGCGACGCCGCCGGCAACGGCGAACTGCGCAACGAGGTACGCATCGTGCTGGCCACCCTCTCCCAGCGGGAGCAGGCCGTGATCCGGCTGCGGTTCGGCCTGGACGACGGCCGGCAGCGCACCCTTGACGAGGTGGGCCGCGAGTTCGGGCTGTCCCGGGAGCGGATCCGGCAGATCGAGAAGGTGACCCTGCTCAAGCTGCGCGCCCCGGAGCGGGCCAACCGGCTGGAGGCGTACGCCTGCTGACCCGACCCGACCCACCCGACAGGTCCCGGCGGTTCGCCGGGGCCTGTCGCGCTTGAAGCGACTGCCCGCGGCGACCACCCTGGGACGATGAACTGGACACTGGAAGTGGTGGTGGTGCCGGTCTCCGACGTGGACCGGGCCAAGGAGTTCTACGCCGAGCGGCTCGGCTTCGCCGTCGACCATGACACCGATCTGGGGGGCGTCGGGCGGATCGTCCAACTCACGCCCCCGGGCTCCGGGTGCTCGATCGTCCTCGGCCGGGGCGTCGTGCCCGAGATGCCGCCGGGCTCGCTCAAGGGGCTGCAACTGGTCGTGCCGGACCTGGAGAAGGCCCGCGCCGAGCTGGTCGAGCGGGGCGTCGAGGTCAGCGAGATCCAGGTGGTCGGGCAGAACCCGCGCCCGGTGCCGCACCCGCTGGACAACGTCGGCTTCGTCTTCCTCACCGACCCGGACGGCAACGCCTGGGCCGTGCAGCAGATCTCCAGCCGGGCCTGAGCCTCACAGCCGGCGCGGGCCGGTGTCGGGGCGGGGCGCCTCGGCGCCGGTGCGGACGGTGGCGTGCAGCACCGAGATGCCGTCCGGCCGGGCCAGCACCGGGTTGAGGGTGAGCGACCGCACCCGGGGCTGCTCGTCGGCGAGCCGCCCGACCCGCAGCAGCAGGTCGACCAGGGCGGCCCGGTCCACCGGCGCGGCGCCCCGGTGCCCGTGCAGCAGCGGCGCGGCCCGGGGCTCGTCGACCAGTTCGGCGGCGTCCCGGTCGGTCAGCGGCACCGCCCGCCAGGCCCGGTCGCCGAGCAGCTCGGTGGCCACGCCACCCAGGCCGAAGCCGACCACCGGCCCGAACGCCGGGTCCTCCACCAGCTCCACCACGCAGGCCACCCCGGGCGGGACCATCGGCTGGACCAGCACGTCCGCGCCGAAGACCGGGGCCATCTCGGCGTACGCGCGGCGCAGCGCGGCGGCGTCGGCCAGGTCGAGCCGGACCGCGCCCAGGTCGAGGCGGTGTCGCAGCCCGGGGGCGGCCGCCTTGAGCGCGACCGGCCAGCCGAGCCGCCCGGCCGCCGCCACCGCCTCCTCGGCCGAGTGCGCGGGCGCCGACTCCGCCACGTCGATCCCGTACGCGCGCAGCAGCGCCGCCGTCTCGGCCCCGTCGGGCCGCAGCGCGGCCTGCCCGGCCGACCGGTCGACCCGGCCCAGCTCGGGCAGCACCCCGGGCGGGCGGCGCAGCCAGTCGGCGTACGTGGTGACCCGGGCCAGGGCCCGGACCGCCTCCTCCACGCTCGGGTACGCGGGCACCCCGGCGGGCACCCGGCCGGCGAGGAAGGTGGCCACCACCGGCTTGCCGGTGGTCCGCGCGTCGGGCAGGGCGGCGGTGAAGTCGCCCTCGGGGTCGGTGAGCTGGCCGGGCAGCGGCGGGGCGAAGACCGCCACCACGGCGTCCACCCGCTCGTCGGCGGCGGAGGCGGCCAGCGCGGCGGCGTACTCGGCGGCGGTGGCCCGGGGGCCGACGTCGTGCGGGTAGCCGTCGGCCACGGTGAGGCCCTGGGCGGCGCAGGCCGTGGCGGCGAGCCCGGTCAGCGCCGAGGAGTTGCCGACCACGGCGACCCGGCGGCCGGCCGGCAGCGGCTGGTGGGCCAGGAGCACGCCGACGTCGAGCAGTTCGGCGACGGTGTCCACCCGGATCACCCCGGACTGGGCGAAGAGCGCGCTGACCGCGGCGGCGTCCAGGGCCGGGGCGTCCCCGACCCCCGGCGGGCGGGCCAGCGAGGCGAGCGCCACCACCGGCTTGCTCCGGCCGATCCGCCGGGCCAGCCGGGCGAACTTGCGCGGGTTGCCGAACGTCTCCAGGTAGAGGGTGATGACATCGGTGCCGGGATCGTCCTGCCAGTACTGGAGCAGGTCGTTGCCGGAGACGTCGGCCCGGTTGCCGGCGGAGACGAAGCTGGACAGGCCGAGGCCGCGCCGGGACGCCTCGGCGAGCAGGGCCACCCCGAACGCGCCGGACTGGCTGAAGACGCCGACCCGGCCGGGGGCGGGCAGCACCGGGGCGAGGGTGGCGTTGAGGCGTACCGCCGGGTCGGTGTTGGCCACGCCGAGGCAGTTCGGGCCGACCACCCGCATGCCGGCCAGGTGGGCGGCGCGGACCAGGGCGCGCTGGGCGGCCGCCCCGGCCGGGCCGGACTCGGCGAACCCGGCCGAGATCACCACCAGCCCGTGCGCGCCGGCCTTCGCGGCGTCGGCGACCACCTCGGTCACCGCCTCGGGCGCGACGGCCACCACGGCCAGGTCGATGTCCTCGCCGGCGTCGGCCGCCGACGGGTACGCGGGCAGCCCCGCCACGGTGGCCGCGGTCGGGTGCACCGGGACGATCGCGCCGGTGAACCCGCCGTCGCGCAGGTGCCCGAGCAGGGCCGCGCCGACCCCCTGGCCGGTGGTGCTGGCGCCGTAGACGGCGATGCCGCGCGGGGCGAGCAGCCGGGCGATCGAGCGGGCCTCGGTGCGGTGCTCCCGGCCGCGCTGCACCTCCAGGGTCGCCTCGGTGGGGGCGATCGGGAAGTTCAGGTGCACCACGCCGTCGGCGAACTGGCGCTGGACCTGGTAGCCGAAGTCGGAGAAGACCCGCAGCATCGTCCCGTTGGCCGGGAGCACCTCGGCGACGAAGTGCACGATGCCGTAGCGCCGGGCCGCGTCGGCCAGGTGCTCCAGCAGCACCGAGCCGATGCCCCGGCCCTGGTACGCGTCCTCGACCACGAAGGCCACCTCGGCCTCGGGCGAGGCGGGGCCGAGCCGCTCGTACCGGCCGACGGCGACGATCCGGTCGCCGGCCAGCACCACGAACGCCTCCCGGTCGCGGTGGTCGACGGTGACGAACCGCTGCAGGTCCCGCTCCGGGATCCGCGGGTACGGCGAGAAGTAGCGCAGGTAGCGGGTGCGCTCGGAGAAGCGCGAGTGCATCGCCACGATCGCGGCGGCGTCGTCCGGACGGATCTGCCGCAGCTGGACGGTCGTGCCGTCGCTGAGCAGCACGTCCACCGGTTGCTCCACGGTGGTCACCGGTCGGTCCTCCCCACCCGGCGGATCAGTCGCGCGGGTCGTGCGGGTCGAGCCCGAGCAGCGGGAAGACCGCCTTGCGGGTCGCCGCGACGGCCCGGTCCACCGCGGTCGGCTCGCCGCTCGGCTGCCACGGCTGGTACGACGGGTCGACATCGTCGGTCATCCGCAGCGGCACCTCGTGCCCGGGTCGCCGGCGCGCCGCCAGTTCCCGCCAGCCCGGCGGGGTGAGCGTGGCCGGGTCCAGCGGCTCCCCGGTGGCCACCGCGAGCAGGTGCGTCCAGGCCCGCGGCACCACCTCGACCAGCGCGTACCCGCCGCCGCCGGTGGCCACCCAGCGGCCGTCGCACAGTTCGTCGGCGAGGGCGCGCAGCGCCCGGTAGGTGGCAAGCTGCCCGTCGACGGAGAGGTGCAGGTCGGCGAGGGGGTCGAGCCGGTGTCCGTCCGCCCCGCACTGGGTGACCAGCACCTGCGGCCGGAACGCCCGCAGCACCGACGGCACGATCGCGTGGAACGCCCGCTGCCAGCCCGCGTCGCCGACCCCGGGCGGCAGCGGCACGTTGACGGCGGAACCCTCCGCGCCCGGCCCGCCGGTCTCGTCGGGGAACCCGGTGCCGGGGAAGAGCGCCAGCGGGGTCTCGTGCAGGCTGACCGTGAGCACCCGCGGGTCCCGGTAGAAGATCTCCTGCACGCCGTCGCCGTGGTGCACGTCCACGTCCACGTACGCGATCCGCTCCGCGCCGAGCTCGAGCAGGCGGGCGATGGCCACCGCCGGGTCGTTGTAGACGCAGAAGCCGGCGGCCCGGGCCGGCATGGCGTGGTGCAGCCCACCGGCCACGTTGACCGCCCGCCGGGCCTCGCCCCGCCAGACCGCCTCGGCCGCGGCCACGCTCGCCCCGGCGATCAGCGCACTCGACTCGTGCATGCCCTCGAAGACCGGGTTGTCGGAGGTGCCGAGGCCGAAGCCGGCGAAGAGCGGATCCCGGGGCGCGGCCCGCACGGCGTCCAGGTAGCGCGGGTCGTGCACCCGGGTCAGCAGCGCGTCGTCGGCCGGCGCCGGCTTCACCAGCCGGACCCCGGGCCGGTCCAGCACCCCCAGCTCGCGGGCGAGCGCCATGGTCAACTCGACCCGCACCGGGTCGAGGGGATGGTCGCCCATGTCGTACCCGAGCAGGGCCTCGTCCCACACCACCACCGTGTCCTCGGCCATGGGGCCATCGTCGCACGCGGGTCGGGGCGGGCCCACGGCACGCGCGGCTCAGCGGCGCGATGTCTCCCCGGTGGCCACCGGACGGTCCGGGTCGGCCACCCAGTTGCTCCACGAGCCGACGTACAGGGCGGCGTCCGGGCGGCCGGCCAGGTGCAGCGCCAGGACCGCCTGGGCGGCGGTCACCCCCGAGCCGCAGTACGCGCCGACCGGCGTGCCCTCGGCCACCCCGGCGGCGGCGAACCGCTCGCGCAGGGCCTCGGCGGCGGGGAAGCGCCCCTCGGCGACGTACCCGGGCGCGGGCAGGTTGACCGCGCCCGGGATGTGCCCGGCGACCGGGTCGATCGGCTCGGTCTCGCCCCGGTAGCGGGGTGCTGCCCGCACGTCGAGCAGCACCCCGGTGCCGGCGGCGGCCAGCCGGGCGGCCTCCCCCGCGTCCAGCACCGGAAGCTCGCCCGGGGTGACCCTGACGTCACCGGGCGGAGGCGCGGGCGCCTCGGTGGAGAGCGGCAGGCCGGCCGCGACCCAGGCCGGGAAGCCGCCGTGCAGCACCCGGACCGCCCGGTGGCCGGCCCAGCGCAGGGTCCACCAGGCGCGGGCGGCCGACATGCCGTCGCCGCCGTCGTACACCACCACGGGGTGACCGGCGCGCACACCGGCGGCCCGCAGCGCGGCCTGGAGCGCGGCGGGGTCGGGCAGCGGGTGCCGGCCGGCGGCGCCCGGCCGGCCGCAGAGTTCGGTGTCCAGGTCGACGAAGACGGCGCCGGGCAGGTGACCGGCCAGGTAGTCCTTCCGGCCGGGCGGCCCGGCGAGCCGCCAGCGGACGTCGAGCAGGGTGGGCGGGTCGGCGCGGTCGAGCTCGGCGGCGAGCCGGTCGGGCTCGACCAGCAGGTCTTCGGTTCCGGACATGCGGTCCAGTCAACACCATCCGGGCAGCGACCTCCCGGTTCGGCGGCCGTTGATCGTCGGGGGTCCGGGGTAGCATCGAACGCCGGAGGGCCGCTGACGTGAAGCATGACCTGGTCGACACGACCGAGATGTACCTGCGCACCATCCTCGAGCTGGAAGAGGAGGGGGTGCCGCCGCTGCGTGCCCGGATCGCGGAGCGGCTGAAGCAGAGTGGTCCCACCGTCAGCCAGACCGTCGCCCGGATGGAGCGCGACGGCCTGCTCACCGTCGAGGGCGACCGGCACCTGACGCTCACCGCGCTGGGCCGCGGCACGGCGGTTTCGGTCATGCGCAAGCACCGGTTGGCCGAGCTGCTGCTGGTGAACGTGATCGGGATGCCCTACGAGGAGGCCCACGATGAGGCCTGCCGGTGGGAGCACGTGATGAGCGACGCGGTGGAGAAGCGGGTCTACGACCTGCTCAACCGCCCGACCCGCTCGCCCTACGGCAACCCGATCCCGGGCCTGGAGGAGCTGGGCGAGCCGGGCCTGCGGGAGGCCGAGACCGCGGAGAGCGAGCGCAACCTGGCCTTCCCGGGCCTCTCCGGACCGGTCGTGGTGCGGCGGATCTGCGAGAGCGTGCAGACCGACGCGGATGTGCTCCGGCAGTTGCACGCGGCGGGCGTCGACCCGGGCGCCACGGTGACCGTGGCCCAGGAGCGCGACGGCGTCTCCATCGACCGCTCCGGCGACCGGGTGCGGCTGCCCCGCGAGGTGGCCTCCCGGGTCTTCGTCGCGGCCCGCTGAGCCGCCCGGTCCCGCCCCGCGCGGCGGTCAGAGCTGCCGGGTGTCGATCACCTTGGCGAGGTTGACCAGCTTCCCGGCCACCTTGTCGGCCTCGGCCGTGGCCGTGCCGCGCGGGCTGGTCCAGCGCAGCGTGGCCAGCCGCCCCTCGCTGGCCAGCCAGCCCACCTCGGCCGTCGGGCCGTCCTTCGCGGTCTTCGGCAGCGTGTGCCGGTAGCCGATCTTCCCGAGCTTGGTGACCTTCTTCGCGCCCCGGGGCAGCACGTCCAGGGTGAAGGTCGACGTGTCGATCGACGTGTCGGTCACCGTGAGGGTCAGCTCCGGCAGCACGGCCTGCTCGGCGCGGACCACGCAGGTGTGGGTGTCCCCCTTGTCCATGGCGGCGGCCACGTCGAACCTGCCGCCGGTGTGCTTGGCGATCACCGCGAAGTCGAGCAGCCGGCACGCCCCGCCCGACGAGGCCGCGGAGACCTCGACCGCCCTCGGTTCCGCCGCCGGCGCCGCCACCGGCGGGACCTCCCTGGCGCAGCCGGCGGTCAGCAGTACGGCCGAAGCGGCCAGCCAGGTCCGGGCGCGCACGTGGAGACCTCCGCTGTCGTCGGCGGGAACCGCCCGCCGGATGTCCGTCGGACACCGTACGGGGTGCCCACCGGGGACGGAAGACCTCAATCGTCCACATACGGACAGTGCCGGCATCCTCGCCCGCAGCACGTACCGCGGCGGGCCAGGAAACCGGCGCTCAGCACGAAGAGCCCGGTGACCGGGTCCAGGTAGCCGGCCTCGCCGGCGGCCAGGGCGGCGGCGTGCGCGGCCAGGATCCGCTCCCGGTCGGGATGGTCGGGCGACAGCCGCGACGGGTGCGGCTCGGTCAACGGCCGGTCCGCCAACGGTCGTCGCTCTCCGGTCACCGGGCGAGTCTACGGAGCCCGCGTCGCCCGCCCCGCCGGCGGTTCAGCCGTGCCGGGCGAAGGCCGCGGCGACCGCCGGCCGGTCCGCGCCACCGGCCAGCAGCATCCGGAGCAGCACCTTGGCCTTGTACGGGTCGAGCAGCCCACCGCAGACCAGCCCGCGCCGCCGCAGGTCGGTCTCCGAGCCGACCGCACCGTAGGTGTCCCGCAGCACCGAACCCGCTCCGGTACGCGAGGCGAGCACCACCGGCATCCGCGCGGCCAGCCCGCCCAGCGCCGGGGCGAAGTTCGGCGGCACGTGCCCCACCCCGAAGCCGGCCACCACCAGCCCATCCAGGCCCGGGGCCAGCGAGTCGAGCAGCGCCAGGTCGTCGTCGAGGGTGACGGTGTGCAGCGCCACCCGGGTGGCGGCGAGCCGGTCCCGGTCCACCGGCGGCAGCGGCACGTGCCGGGGCGGGCGGATGAGCAGGCGTACCGCGCCCTCGATGACGTGCCCGAGCGGGCCGGCGTTGGGCGAGGCGAAGGTGGCCGTGCTGGTGCTGTGGGTCTTGCGGACGAACCGGGCGGCGTGGATCTCGTCGTTGAACGCCACCAGCACGCCGAGGTCCCGCGCGGCCGGCGCGGCGGCGACCCGGGCCGCGGCGAGCAGGTTGGCCGGGCCGTCCGGGCCGGCCAGGGTGGGGTTGCGCATGGCGCCCGTGAACACCAGCGGCTCCGGGTGCGGCCAGACCAGGTCGGCCAGGAACGCGGTCTCCTCCAGGGTGTCGGTGCCCTGGGTGACCACCACGCCGGCCGCCCCGTCGGCGACCGCCGCGCCGGCCGCGTCCACCAGGTCCAGGATCTGCCGGTACGCCAGGGCGGCGCTCGGCACCGCCTCGACGTCCCGCACGTCGAGCGGGAGGTCGGCCAGCCCCGGTACGGCGGCGGTGAGGTCGGCGCCGGTGAGCCGGCTGACCACTCCCCCGGCGCCGGTGCCCGCCATGGCGATCGTGCCGCCCAGGGTGAAGAGCGCGACGGTCACCGCTCGGCCTTGCGGGCGAGCAGGAACGCCTGCGGCCCCCGGTCGAGTTCCTCCGCTTCGCGGACCAGCGTGGCGTGCACGGCCAGGCCGGCCGCCGTGAGCTGCTCGGCCAGCCGGTCCGGCGGCAGCCAGTACACGTCGTACGAGACGGTGTGGCCGTACGCCTGCTCCAGCCGGATCCGCTGGTCGCCGGCCTTGACCGCGACCAGCAGGTGACCGCCCGGGGCGAGCACCCGGTGGAACTCGGCGAACACCCCGGGCAGCAGCTCCGGTGGCAGGTGGATGATCGAGTACCAGGCGACGAGACCGGCCAGCGCCTCGTCGGGGGTGTCCAGCGCGGTCATCGAGCCGACCTCGAAGCGCAGCTCCGGATGGTTCCGGCGGGCCACCTCAAGCATGCCCGGGGAGAGGTCGACACCGGAGATGTCGAGCCCGAGACCGCGGAGGTGGGCGGTGATCCGGCCGGTCCCGCAACCCGCCTCCAGCACCGGCCGGCCGGGCCCGACCAGCTCCGCGAACGCGGCCAGCATCCCCCGGTCGAGGGGGCCCTCCAGCACGTCGGGGATCAGCCGTGCGTAGTCCACGGCCACCGTGTCGTAGGCGGCGCGCGTCTCGGTGAGCCAGGTCGGTTCGATCATGAAAGTCGACCCTAGTCGCCGGCCGGCCCCGCGTCCGCCCGCACCCGGCCCAGGTAGGCCACGAACGCCTCCGGCCGCTCGAACAGCGACCGGTGACCCGCACCCGGGATGACCAGGTGGTCCTTACGCGGGGCCTGGAGCTGCGCGTACCACTCGTCGAAGAGGCGCAGCCGGCCGGGCACCTCGTGCGCGCCGTCCACGAACCACACCGGCACCCGCAGCTCGCGGACGTCCCGGCGGAAGTCCAGGTCCTGCAACCGGGGGTAGAGCACGTCCCAGCCGTCGAGGAAGCCGAACAGGTGCACCTTCTCCAGTGGACTGTATTCCGGCACGCCCAGGTTGCCGGCCACCCCGGTCTCGTCCTCGCTCGCCCCGGTGCGGTCGAACGCGAAGGCGCCGGCCTCGTTGGTCAGCAAGGCCTCGTAGGCCCAGATGTCCCGGTAGGGCGGCGGACCCTGGGCCGCCATCCGCTCGGCGAGGTCGTCGCGGCCCGTCCGGCGGGCCCAGGCGAGGGTGTCCGCGTACTGGCTGCGGTCCGCCTCGCGCAGGCTCACCACCTGCCCGACCCCCACGTAGCCGGCGAACATCTCGGGATGGCGCCGCACGGCGAGCAGACCGGGAACGGTGCCGCCGGAGTGGGCGAGCAGGTGGATCCGGTCCCGGCCGAGCCGCTGCCGCAGGTGCCGGGTCACCGCGAGCAGGTCGTCGACCTCGTCCTCCAGGCTCCAGTCCGCCGCGGAGCGGAACCCCGACCAGGAACGCGGGCCACCCGACCGGTCCCAGACGGCCACCACGAACTGCTGTTCCAGGGCGGCCAGGTGCCGGCGGACGGAGCCGACCTCCGAGCCGCCGGGCGGGCCGGGTACCACCAGCAGCACCGGGGCGTTCCGGTCCGTACCCCGGATCAGCAGTCCCAGGTCGCGCCCGGCGGAGGCGACGGTGTCGAAGCGGGCGATGCCACCGGGGATCGGGTCGGTGCGGCCCGGCACCGCCGCACCCGCGGTGACCAGGGCGAGGAGGGCGGCGAGCAGGCCCACGCCCGCCCGGCCCGACCAGCGCGGCAGCGGCCGGCGCGGCGCCGTGCCGTCGAGCCGGCGG
>NZ_MUYZ01000139.1:0-16308 GCF_003013775.1 Micromonospora sp. MH33 | reverse complement strand
CCGGCGACGCCTGGGGCGAGGACCGCAGCGTCCTGCCCGGACACCCCGGCGGCGACCCGGCGAGCTGGCTGGCCGCCCTGGCCGTGCTGCTCGCCCGCTACCAGCCGGAGGAGACCCCGGTGGTCGGCGCGCTCGGCGTCCGGGCCGGGAAGGACGTCACGGCGCTGGCCGTGGCGACCCCGGACGACCTCCCGCTCGGCCTCGCCTTCGACCTCGGCGACCCGGCCGACGAATACGTGCCCTGCCTCGCCCCGCGCTTCCCGCTCACCGTCGTGGTCGGCCGGGACGCCGACGGGCACGTCGAGCTGCGCTGGCGGCACCGGCTGCGGGCCGTGTCACCGGCCGTCGCCGCCCAGGTCGTGCGGCACCTCGCCCACCTGCACCGGCAGGTCACCGCCGCCACGCCGCCCCCGGTCGCCGCCGCCGACCTCGACGACCCGGTCGAGCGGGAGCGGATCGCCGCCCTCGGCCGGCCGGCCCGGCCCCTGGCGAGCACGCCGCGGCGGCTGCCCGACGTCTTCGCCGACCGGGTGGCCGAGCGCCCCGACGCGGTGGCCCTCTCCGCCGAGGACGCCCGGGTCAGCTACCGGGAGCTGGACGAGTGGTCGAACCGGCTGGCCCACGGGCTGCGGGCGCGCGGCGTCCGGGACGGCGACCTGGTCGGCGTCTGCCTGGACCGCTCCGCGGAACTCGTCGCCACCCTGCTCGCGGTGCTCAAGGCCGGCGCGGTCTACGTGCCCATGGACACCGCGTACCCGGCCGACCGGCTCGCGTACACGGTCCGGGACTCGGGGCTCACCGTGCTGGTCACCACGCACGCCGAGTTCCCCCAGGTGGACGGGATCACCCCGGTCACCCCGGCCGCGCTGGCCGAGGCGGGCGCCGCCGGGGCGGGCACGCCACCGGCCGTCACCGCCGGCCCGGCGGACCCGGCGTACGTCATCTACACCTCCGGCTCCACCGGCCGGCCGAAGGGGGTGGTGGTCCCGCACGCCAACGTGGTCGGCCTGCTCGACGCCACCCGTGGCGATCTCGGGCTGGGGCCGGCGGACGTGTGGACGTTCTTCCACTCCGCCGCGTTCGACTTCTCCGTCTGGGAGATCTGGGGCGCCCTGCTCACCGGCGGGCACCTCGTCGTCGTGCCGTACTGGGTCTCACGCTCCCCGGAGCAGTTCCACGAGTTGCTGGTCGAGCGCCGGGTCACCGTGCTCAACCAGACCCCGTCCAGCTTCGCCCAGCTCGTCGAGGCCGACCGGGAGGCGGCCGGCCCGCTCGCCGTACGCCTGGTGATCTTCGGGGGTGAGCCGCTGGACGCGCGGAGCCTGCTGCCCTGGTTCGACCGCCACCCGGAGTCGGCGTGCCGGCTGGTCAACATGTTCGGCATCACCGAGACCACCGTGCACGTCACCGCCGGCGACGTCACCCGGGCCGGCGCACTGGCCGCCTCCCGCTCCGTCGGCCGGCCGCTGCCCGGCTGGTCCGTCCGGGTCCGCGACACCGCCGGCCGGCCCGTCCCGCCCGGCGTGCCGGGGGAGATCCACGTCGGCGGCGTCGGGGTGGCCGCCGGCTACCTGGGCCGCCCCGACCTGACCGCCGAGCGTTTCCGTGTCGACCCGGAGACGGGGGAGCGGACCTACCGGTCGGGGGACCGGGGCCGGCTGCTGCCCGACGGCACCCTGGAACACCTCGGCCGGATCGACAACCAGGTGAAGCTGCGCGGCTTCCGGATCGAACTGGACGAGATCCGCTCGGTGCTGACCGAGTGCCCCGGTGTGGCGGCGGCGGCCGTGATGCTGCGCCGCGCCGACCCGGACGACCCGGCCACCGGCCGCATCGACGCCTACGTGGTGCTCACCGAGGGCGGGGCCGCGCCGCTGCGCGAGCGGCTGCGCCGGATGCTGCCCGAGTACATGCTTCCGGCCACCATCACCGTGCTGCCGGCCCTCCCGACCACCGCCAACGGCAAGGTCGACCGGGACGCCCTGCCCGAACCGGCGCCCGAGCCGGCCGCCCCCGAGGCGCCCGCCGAGGCGGCCGGGGACGACCTGGCCGGCGGGCTGCTCGGCGTCTGGCAGCAGGTCTTCGGCCGCCCGGTGGGCGTCGCGGACAACTTCTTCGAGTTGGGCGGGAACTCGCTCCTGGCCGTCCGGATGGCGGCCATCATGCGCGAACGCGGGCTGCCCCGGCTGCACCCGCGCACCCTCTACCTGAACCCGACCCTGCGCGGCCTCGCCGACGCGCTGCGCACCGGTTGACGCGCCGCACGTCGCGAGGTGGGATGCTGAACAGGCCGGGTTGTCCAGGGGGTCTGCCATGAGCGCACGGGACGTCACGGTCGACGGCGACCAGCCCTATGACATCGACTACGACGAGGTCTACCGCGACACCGCCGGCTCGGGCGGCCCGCCCTGGGACATCGGCGGACCGCAACCGGCACTCGCGGCGGTGCTCGACCGCGGGGTGAAGGGCCCGAAGGTGCTCGACATCGGCTGCGGCGCCGGCGATCTCGCGATCGCCCTCGCCCGCCGCGGCCACCAGGTGACGGCGGTCGACATCTCGCGGGTGGCGATCGACCAGGCCCGGGCCAAGGCCGCCCGCGAGGGCCTCACGGTGCACTTCGAGGTCCAGGACGCCACGCGCCTGTCGCTGCCCTCGGCGCCGTTCGACTCGGTGTTCGACTCCGGTCTGCTGCACAGCCTCGTCCGGCGCGGCGGCGGCGCGGCGGACGCGTACCTCGCGGCGCTGCCGGGCCTCGCCGCGCCGGGCGCGACCGTCTTCGTGCTGGCGGTCTCGCTGGCGGACGGCCAGGGCTGGGGCGTGACCGAGGAGCTGCTGCGGGCCGGCTTCGCCGAGCCGGAGTGGGTCGGCACGGCGGTCGAGGAGATCCAGGTGGCCGCGGAGACCGGCGGTCAGCAGCTCGCGCTGCCCGGCTTCCTGCTCCGTACGGTCCGCGCACCCCACGCCTGACCGGCGCCGCACCCCGTCCAGGGTGGACGGAAGCGTGTGAACGCATTCGTGTCGACCATTCTCTGTTTGTGGTACCCATGTGCTGCGCCCGCGTGATGCCGAAATGGCGTCCCCGGTGGTTCTGGCCGGGGGCTTCCGGGGCGCGGGACCGTTTTCCGAATCGCATGGAAAGGGCCACTCATGGCTGCACACGTTCGTCGGTTCACGGGGGTCGGCCTGGTGGCGCTGCTGGCGCTCGCCGGCTGCGGCACGACGTCGGGCGAGGCCTCCGGCCGGTCCTCGTCGTCGGCGGCCGCCCCCTCGGCCGTGGCGACCACCGACCCCGCGGCGGCCGCAGCGGTGCAGGAGGGGGTCGACGTCTACCTCAAGCTGCTCGACACCTTCGTCGCGGCGAGCAACGCCGGCGCCGCCGACGCGCCGGACCTGCCGAAGTACGCCTCCGGCCAGGCGCTGCTCACGGTCAAGACCATCCTCACCACCTACCGGGAGCAGGGCGTGCGCACCCAGGGCAACCCGAAGATCGGCAAGCCGGTGGTCACCGCCTTCAGCCTGGCCACCGCACCGACCAGCGCCAAGCTCACCGGCTGCTTCGACAACTCGGACTGGCCGTTCGTGAAGGCCGACGGCAAGCCGGTCGACAACCTCGGCCCGCAGCAGCAGGCCCAGGGGCCGAGCGCGGTCAACGCCACCCTGGCGAAGGCCGCCGAGGGCTGGCGGGTCACCGAACTGGTCATCGAGGGCGCCTGTCCGGCCTGAGAACCCGTTCCGTCGCCGTGCGACTGCCGGAACTCCGCAGTCGTACGGCGACGCTCCCGTCGTATTCCGGCCGCTTTTCCGCGGCCGTCGAAAACCACGGGCAGAAAGCCGGCGTGGTCGCCGGAAAAGGTGCGCGGAATCGACGGGAGGACCCATGGACGCGGACGGTCGAGGCACGGCACCCGAGCGACCACCGACCCGGACCCGCCGGGGCGTACCGACGCTGCCGCTCGTCGCCACGGTGCTCACCTTCGCGGTCGGCTTCGCGCAGAAGTGGCCCTGCCACTACGCCGGCTGGCCCTGGGACACCCGGCTCGCCTTCGGCAGCTACTGCTACAGCGACATCCCCATCCTGTTCCGCGGTCGCGGGCTCATCGACGGCGCCTTCCCGTACGCGCCGCAGCCCGCCGGGCCGCCGCTGGAGTATCCGGTCGGCAGCGGGTACCTGATGGACCTCACGGCGCGGCTGTCCCGGCTGTTCACCGCCGGCGCCGACGAGGCCACCGCCGCGCAGGCGTACTTCCTGGTGAACCTGGTGGTGCTGCTGGCGCTGGCGCTGGTCACGGTCTGGGCGGTGCACGCGGTGCTGCGCCGCACCGGCGGGCGCACCCGGGACGCGCTGCTGGTGGCGGCCGCCCCGACGCTGGCGCTGGCCGGCACCATCAACTGGGACCTGCTGGCCGTGGCCGCCGCCGTGCTCGCGGTGCTCGCCTGGGCGTACGACAGGCCGCTGCTGGCCGGCGCGATGATCGGCCTGGGCACCGCGGCGAAGCTGTTCCCGCTCTTCCTGCTCGGGCCGCTGCTCCTGCTCTGCCTGCGGGACCGCCGACTGCGCGAGTTCGGCCGGACGCTGGCCGCCGCCGTCGCGGTCTGGCTGGTCCTCAACGCCCCGGTCATGGTGCTCTACCCGGACGGCTGGTGGGAGTTCTGGCGGTTCAACGCCGCCCGCGAGGCCGACTTCGGCTCCCTGTGGTACGCCCTCCAACTCCTCGGCGCGCCCGTGCCGGCGGTCAACGAGGTGGCCCTCGGCGTGCTCGTACTGCTCCTGCTCGGCGTCGCCGCGCTGGCCCGCTACGCCCGCCGCCCGCCCACCCTGGCCCAGCTCGGCTTCCTCACCGTGGCGGCGTTCCTGCTCACCAACAAGGTCTACTCGCCGCAGTACGTGCTCTGGCTGCTGCCGCTGCTGGTGCTGGCCCGCGGGCACGTGCCGGGGCGGCGGGTGCTGCGCGACTGGGCGCTCTGGCAGGCCGCCGAGGTGCTGCACTGGGTGGCCGTGTGGCGCTACCTGGGCGAGGCGCTGACCGCCGACTGGCAGTATCCGGCCGCCATCCTCATCCGGGTCGCGGTCACCGCGTACCTCTGCGGCCAGGTCGTCCGGGACGCCCTCACCGCCCCCGCCGGGGCCCCGGCCGCGCCGCGTGCGGCCCCGGCGCCCGCACCGGCCCCTCAGCCCGCCTGACGGCTACGCGCGCCCCGGGACCATCGACGCGCGACGCCCCCGGCCGCCGAGGGCGGGCCGGGGGCGTCGGGGTGGGCGTCAGTTCTTCGGTTCGGTCCACATGAGGCCGTTGCCGGCCGTGGCGAGTCCGCCCTCGAACAGCGGCGGCTCCTGCGGCGCGTCCTCGCCGAACAGCACCCCCGCCTGGATCTGGGAGCCCTCGAACATCGCGTCGGCGACCAGGCTGGACCGGCCGAGGAAGCCGCTGCCGCCGGGGCTGATCGCGTTCACCGCGGCGCCCAGCTCGGCCGTGTGCTCGCCCTGGCGCCGGATCAGGTCCGTCGAGCCGGCCAGCGCGTCCTCGCCGGAGGCGACGCCGCCGACCAGCTCGATGAAGGACTGCATGTCCGGGGCGCTGCTCCTGGTCACCTTGCGGGCCTGCCAGAAGTAGGAGTTCTCGTCCACGTGCAGGTCGTAGAAGCTGACCAGGAAGTCGTGGAAGACGGCGTACTCGCGGCGGTAGCGCTGCTCGAACTCGGTGAAGGCCCGCTCCTCGTTCACCGCGCCGGCCAGCACGCTGTTGATCGACCGGGCGGCCAGCAGCGCGCTGTACGTGGCCAGGTGCACCCCGGAGGAGAAGACCGGGTCGATGAAGCAGGCGGCGTCGCCGACCAGGCACATGCCGGGGCGCCAGAACGAGGTGTTGCAGTACGAGTAGTCCTTGCGCACCCGCACCTGCCCGTAGTCGCCCTCGGTGACCCGGGTGGCGTCGGACAGGTAGTCGGCGATCAGCGGGCACTCGGCGATCAGGTCGTGCAGCGCCCGCTCCTGGTCGCCCTGCACCTTGTGCGCCATCTCCCGGCGGACCACCGCGCCGACGCTGGTCAGCGAGTCCGACAGCGGGATGTACCAGAACCAGCCGGCGTCGAACGCGACGCAGAGGATGTTGCCGCTGTTCGGCGCGGGCAGTCGCTTGCCGCCCTCGAAGTAGCCGAAGAGCGCCAGGTTGCGGAAGAACGGCGAGTATTCCCGCTGCCCGCCGACGCTGCCGTGCAGGCTGCCCTTGTTGCCGGAGGCGTCGACCAGGAAGCGGGCGTGCGCCGTCCGGCTCTCCCCGCCCTGCGTGAACCGCACGCCGCGGACCCGCTCGTCGTCGGCGATCACCTCGGTGACGGCGCAGTTCTCCCGGACGTCCACGCCGAGCCGGCGGGTGTTCTCCAACAGGATCTGGTCGAAGCGGCGCCGCTCCACCTGGTACGCGTGCGAGGTCGGCCCGGCCATCCGGGGCGAGACCGCGAACGCGAAGGTCCACGGCTCGGGGCTGGTGCCCCACTTGAAGGTGCCGCCCTGCTTCTTCATGAAGCCGGCCGCGGCGATCTCGTCGCCCACGCCGAGCAGGTTGCAGATGCCGTGCACGGTCGAGGGGAGCAGCGACTCGCCGATCTGGTAGCGCGGGAAGGTCTCCCGCTCCAGCAGCAGCACCTTCGCCCCGGCCTTGGCGGTCAGCGACGCGGCGGTCGACCCGCCCGGCCCTCCACCCACGACGATGACGTCGAACTCTTCCGGTTGGCTTGCCACGAATCCTCCTGCCCTGCACGCGGCCGGGGCCCGGGACACGGCGGACACCGTCCCGCCCACGGCGGCTCATCGGCGTGGGTCACCCGTCGCCCCCGCGGGCGACCACCCGAGCAGCATGATCGGTGTTCCCGGCCGGTGTTCGCCAGGCCGGCGGAAGGGACGCCGGACACGGCCGCCGGACCGTTCGACCGGCGGGTGTCGGCGGTTGCACGGATCGGCGACCGTCGACCCCCGGCGCTGGCGCGGACGCGGGATCCCGACCAGGATGGAGGGCGCCGGTCAGCTGCTCTCCACCACGCGGTTCTCCCACGCCCACGCGGCGACCTCGACCCGGTTTCGCAGCCCCAGCTTGGTCTGGATGCCGGAGAGATGGCTCTTGACCGTGCTCAGCGAGATGAACAGCTCGGCGGCGATCTCCTGGTTGGTGCGCCCCCGGGCGATCGCCCGGACCACCTCGATCTCCCGTTCCGAGAGGTTGGGGGTGGGCCGGCCGCGGGCCGGTCTGCCCGCCGTGGTGACGTGCTTGAGCAGCCGCAGGGTCACCGACGGCGAGACCAGCGCGTCGCCGTTGTGCGCGGCGCGGACCGCCTCCACCAGCAGGGCCGGCCCGGCGTCCTTGAGGATGAAGCCGACCGCACCGTTGCGCAGCGCGCCGTAGACGTACTCGTCGAGGTCGAAGGTGGTGACCACGATGACCCGCATGGGGTTGGGCACCCCCGGGCCGGCCAGCGCCCGGGTCACCTCGATGCCGTCCAGCCGGGGCATCCGGATGTCGACCAGGCACACGTCCGGGCGCAGCCGGCGGGCCTGGGCGATGGCGTCGACGCCGTCGGACGCCTCGGCCACCACGCTGATGTCCGGCTGGTCCTCGAGGATCAGCCGCAGGCCGCCGCGGATCATCGCCTGGTCGTCGGCGAGCAGCACTCGGATGGTCATCGTGCCGTCCTGGAGGGGAGAGGGAGGGTGGCCAGCACGGACCAGCCTCCGCCGGCGCGGGGACCGGTCCGCAGCGTGCCGCCGAGGGTCTGGACGCGCTCGCGCATCCCGACCAGACCGTACCCGCTGCGGTGGCCCTTGCGGGCGGGGCCCGGCGGCGCGTCGTCCACCACCTCCACCGAGATGCCCTGTGCGTCCTGGCCGACGGTGACGGTGACCGACCGGGCGTGCGGGGCGTGCCGGGACACGTTGGTCAGTGACTCCTGGACGATCCGGTAGACCGTGGTGGTCACCTCCGGCGGCCACTCCGCGGCCGGCTCCGCCATCCGCAGCCGCACCGGCGGGCCGTGCCGGTTGAACCGCTCGACCAGTGCGCTGAGTTGCTCCGGGCCGGGCGAGGCAGGCGCCGCGTCCTCGGTGTCGCGCAGCAGCCCGACCACGCGGCGCATGGCCGCGAGGGCGTCCGAGCCGGCCAGTTCGATCCCGGCCAGGGTGGCCGGCAGCTTCTCCGGGTGCTTGCCGGCGACCAGCTGGGCGGCCTGGGCCTGCACCACGATGCCGGTGATGTGGTGGGTGACCACGTCGTGCAGCTCGCGGGCCAGCTCCAGCCGCTCGTCCTGGCGTACCTTCTCGGCGGTGGCCTGGTTGCGGGCGTCGACCATTCGCAGCGAGAGCCCGACCCCGACGGCGACCAGCCAGGCCAGCCCGTCCAGGGCGGCCACCGAGGCGATGCCGGAGTTGGACGGGCGGGCGGCGAACTGGCTGCCCACCACGAGGGCGAGGCCGGCGGCGCCCAGCGCGCCCGCCGGCACCGGCGGCAGGGTACGCACCGCCGCCCCGACCAGCACCGCCAGCGCCAGCGCCATGGCCGGGCCCGGCTCGGCCGGCAGGTGGGCCAGCCGCGCGACCAGCACGGTGCACGCCACGGCGAAGAGCCCGGCGACGGCCAGCCAGCCCCGGTGCCACCGGCGCAGCAGCGCGAGCACGCCCACGACCACGGCGGCGAGCCCGCCGAACAGCCAGTACCGGGCGCCCCAGGTCTGCGCGATGGCGACCGCCTCGACCGCGAGCGCGACCAGGAACGCGAGGGCGAACCCCAGGTCGGCTGCGGTGCCGGCGAGCCGGTCCCAGATCTTCACCCCGCCCACGTTACGGAAGCCCGGCCCGCCGACCGCGCCGGCCGGGCGGGAACGGCGGGCGCCGTCCGCCCGGCCGGCGCCGGTCAGCGGGGAGAGCTGGTCGAGATCGGACACGGTCACCGGGCCCGCGCGGACGGCGTCCAGGCGGCGGGGGCCGGTGCGACGCCGGTGCGCGCGTCGCTGCCGCGCAGGGTCAGCCCGGCCGCCACGGCGGCCAGCCAGCCCAGCGCGTCCAGCACGGTCACCGCGCTGAACCCGCTCTGGTTGTCGAGCGCGGACAGGTAGCTGCCGACGACCACCAGCAGGCCGCCGGCACCGATCGCGGCGGCCGTCTGGAACGGCAGGGTACGCAGCGCGGAGCCGACCAGCACGGCCAGCGCCAGCCCGGTGATCGGGCCGGGCTCCTGCGGCAGGTCGGCGACCAGGGAGACGACGACGGCGGCGGCCGCGAGGCCGATCCCGGCCACCGCGGTGCGGAACCGGTCCACGCCGCGCAGCATGGCCAGCAGGCAGACGAGCACGCCGACCGTGCCGTTGAAGATCGCGTACCCGGTGCCCCAGCTGTCCGAGATCATGAACGCGGTGAACGTGAGGCCGAGCACGAACACCACGCCGAGGCCGACGTTGAAGAGGATCCCGGCCACACCGGCCGGTCGATTGGTGTTGGTCATGACGCCCAGGCTAGGAAAAACCCGGGCCGGGCGAACCGGTCAAAAGTACGGTCGCGGGCGCGGCGAACCGTGCTTTGGGCCGATGCTGCCGCCGGGCCGGGTTCGCAGGATGGGTCCATGCCACACGACGACTCCCCGCCGGTCCTGCAGGCCGAGGGCCTGACCAAGCGGTACGGCAGCCGGACGGCGCTGACGGACTGCCACCTGAACGTCCCGCGCGGGCGGGTGATCGGCCTGGTCGGCCCGAACGGCGCCGGCAAGTCCACGCTGCTGAACCTCGCGTGCGGCCTGACCGCGCCGACCGCGGGCCGCCTGCGGGTGCTCGGCGCGCCGCCGGCGTCGGACGCCGCGCACCTGGCCCGGGTGGGCTTCGTCGCGCAGGACACCCCGGTGTACGCCGGCTTCACCGTGGCCGAGCACCTGCGGATGGGCGCGCGGCTCAACCCCACCTGGGACCAGGGCCTCGCCGAGCGTCGGATCACCCAGGTCGGCCTGAACCCGGCGCAGAAGGCCGGCGGCCTCTCCGGCGGCCAGCGCGCCCAGCTCGCCCTGACCATCGCCGCGGCGAAGCGCCCCGAGCTGCTGATCTTCGACGAGCCGGCCGCCGCCCTGGACCCGCTGGCCCGCAACGGCTTCCTGCAGAACCTGATGGAGTTCGTCTCCGAGCTGGGCGCCAGCGCGATCCTCTCCTCGCACCTGCTCAGCGACGTGGAGCTGGTCTGCGACTACCTGATCGTGCTCTGCGACGCCCGGGTGCAGGTCGCCGGCGACGTCGCCGACCTGCTGGCCGGCCACCACCGGGTGGTGGCCCCGCGCGGCGAGCTGGACCTGCTGCACCCGCAGGTCGAGGTGATCGGGATGGAGCACACCGGCCGGTACAGCCGGGCGGTGGTCCGGGCCGAGCGGCTGCTGCCCGACCCGTCCTGGACGGTCGAGCCGGTCCGCCTGGAGGAACTCGTGCTCAGCTACATGACCCGCGCGGCGGGGGCGCCCGGCGGCCGGCTGGTCGGCGCCGGGCGGTGAGGCCCACGCCCGGGGGCCGCCACGGACGGCGGCTTCCGGGCGCGGCGCGGGTCAGGTGGGGGAGCCGGCGGGCAGCTCGTCGCGGAGCGCCGGTTCGAGTTCGGCGTGCAGCGCGGTGAGGTCCCCGGCGAGGAACCGCTCCCGCATGGCCATCCGCTTGATCTTGCCGGAGGTGGTTCGGCGGACCGTGCCGCGCCGCACCAGCACCACGTTGCGCACCGGAACGCCGAACGACACGGTGAGCCGGCGGGTGACCGCGCTGGCCACCCCGGGCAGGTCGGCCGGGGGAGTCTTCGGGTGGACCTCGTGGACCAGCACGATCCGCTCGTCCGGGGCGGCGACGCCGAAGGCCGCGCCGAGCTGACCGCCGAGCGCGTGGTGCGCGGCCCGGGCCTCCTGCTCGACGTCCTGCGGGGCCACGTTGCGGCCGTGCACGATGAGCAGCTCCTTGAGCCGGCCGGTGATGAACAGCTCGCCGTCGAGCAGCGCGCCGAGATCCCCGGTCCGCAGCCAGTCGCCGTCCCCGCCGTCGGCCAGCCGGGCCCCGAAGGTGGCCGAGCTGGCCTCCGGCCGGCCCCAGTAGCCGCGGCCGATACCCGGCCCGCGCAACCAGACCTCGCCGATCCGGCCGGCCGGCAGCTCGCGGTGCGTGCGCGGGTCGACGATGCGGGCGGTGAACGGCACCGGCCGGCCCACCCCGACCATCGGCTTGCCGCCCGCGTCGACCGGGTGCAGGGCGGGCTCGCCGGCCGACTCCAGCCGGGCCCGGTCGACCTGGCGTACGGTGGGCGGCTCGTCGGCCAGCTTGGTGCTCACGTAGACCGTGCACTCGGCCATCCCGTACGCGGGGGCCACCGCGTACGGGGGCAGCCCGATCCGGGCGAAACGCTCGGTGAACGCGGTCATCGTGGGCCCGTGGATCGGCTCCGAGCCGTTCCAGGCGTACCGCAGCGCCGACAGGTCCAGCCCGTCGAGCTGGTCGTCGCGGATCAGCCGCAGGCACAGGTCGTACGCGAAGTTCGGCGCGGCGGTGACGGTGATCCGGTGCCGGGAGAGCAGCCGGAACCACTCCACCGGTCGCCGGACGAACTGCGCCGGCGGCATCAGCACCACCGGCGCGCCGATCAGCAGCCCCACGGTGAGCTGGGCGAAGAGCCCCATGTCGTGGTGCAGCGGCAGCCAGCCGCCGAACCGGTCGTCCGGGCCGAGGCGGTCGTGCCCGGCCAGCGCGGCGAGGTTGTCCAGCACCGCGCCGTGGGTCAGCACCACGCCCTTGGGTGAACCGGTCGAGCCGGAGCTGTACTGGAGCACGGCCACGGCGTCCCGGTCCGGCCGGCGGCCAGCGGGGGCCGTCGCGGCGCCCGCGCCGGCGTCACCCACCGCCTCGACCGGCAGCCCTTCCAGGCTGTGCCCGGCCAACTGCGCGGCGACCGCGGCCAGGTCCTGCTCGGTGGTCACCACGAGACCCGGGGCGCAGTCGGTGGCGATCGCCGCCACCCGCTCGGTGGCGGTCGCCGAGCCGCCGGGCACCGGGGCCGGCACAGCCACCAGGCCGGCGCGCAGGCAGGCCAGGTAGAGCTCGGCGAACTCGGTCCCGGTCGGCAGGGCGATCACCACCCGGGCGCCGGGGGCCAGCCGCCCGGCCAGCGCCGCCGCGCGCCGGTCGACCCGACGGGCCAGCTCCCGGTAGGTCAGCTGCTGCTCCTCCGCCGGCCCGTGCGCGACGGTGAGCGCGGTCCGGTCGGGCCGGGCCGCGACGCGGGCGGCGAACGCGTCGCTGACGCTCCGGTACCCGTCGAGGTCGATCGTCATGACGTGCCCCCTCAGGTCGTGGCGCCGGCCCGACGCCGGGTCGCGGGCGGCGCCGCCGGCGGTGGCGCGGCGGCCCCGCGGTCAGTTCCGGGACTGCTTCTCCATCGCCTCGACGAGACTCTTCGGCCGCATGTCGGTCCAGGACTTCTCGATGTAGTCGAGGCAGTCCTGCCGGCCGGCCTCGCCGAAGACCGTCTTCCAGCCGTCGGGGACGTCGGCGAAGACGGGCCAGAGCGAGTGCTGGCCCTCGTCGTTGACCAGGACCAGGTAGGTGGCGTCGGGGTCTTCAAACGGATTCGGCACGGCGTCGCCCTCCATCGAACGAAACGGATCACGGTGGTGGCGGGTGGTCGCCGAACGCCGCCGCGCGGAGCCGCCGGCGGCGTGGCCACGGCCCGCCCGGACGGCGCGGCCACGGCTCCACCGCGAGTACTATGGACCAGCCCCGCGTGACCGAACAAGAGCGCCGGGTGGCCGCCCGCAGGGCGTACAACTGCGTCGCCGGGACGGTTGGACAGCGGGCGCCGGAGCATGTTGACGCCTCCGCTGGCCGGCTGGAACGATGACACGGCCGGCCCGACGCCCCGCACCGCCGTCGAGCCGTTCGCCGCCGCCGGCGTCACCGGACTCCCCGGCGCCGGCCGGAGCCGGGCGTCGTACCGCCCGCGACCGCGCGCGGCCGGATACCCCACGGCACCCGGCCCCGAGGAGCGCTGCCACGATGCCCAGTAGTCCCGTCGCCCCGATCAGCGCCGACCAGGTCCTGCTCCTGCTGCTGCAACTGGGCGTGCTGCTGCTGCTCGCGCTGCTGCTCGGCCGGCTCGCCGTCCGGCTGCGGCTGCCGGCCATCGTCGGCGAGCTGTCCGCCGGCGTCCTGCTCGGACCGTCGGTCCTGGAGCCGCTGGCCCCCGGTGTCTCCGACTGGCTGCTGCCCCGCGACACCGGCCAGTTCCACCTGCTCGACGCCGTCGGCATGGTCGGCGTGCTGCTGCTCGTCGGGATCATCGGCACCGAGCTGGACTGGCGGATGGTCCGCCGGCAGGGGGCCACGGCCGCCCGGATCAGCCTGGCCGGCTTCCTGCTGCCGCTGCTGTTCGGCACCGCCGTCGGCCTGGTGCTGCCGGCGTCCTTCATGGCCGGAGCCGGCGACCGGACGGTCTTCGCGCTGTTCCTCGGCGTCGCGCTCTGCGTGACGGCCATCCCGGTGATCGCCAAGACCCTGCTCGACATGAACCTCATGCACCGCAACGTCGGGCAGCTCACCCTGGCCTCGGGCGCCATCGACGACGTGCTCGGCTGGCTGATGCTCTCGGTGGTCGCCGCGATGGCCACCACCGGCGTGCGCGCCGGCCAGGTGGCGCTGTCCGTGCTGCACCTGGCCGTGATCCTGCTGGTCGCCGTGGTGGTCGGCCGGCCGGTGGTGCGGTGGACGTTCCGGGCCACCACCCGGTCGGCGGAGCCCGGCCCGACGCTCACCGCGGCGGCGGCGATCGTCTTCCTCGGCGCGGCCGGCACCCACGCGCTCGGCATGGAGCCGGTCTTCGGCGCCTTTCTCTGCGGCATCCTGATCAACGTCTGCGGCGGCCTGGAGCCGGCCCGGCTGGCGCCGCTGCGGACCATGGTGCTCGCCGTCTTCGCGCCGCTCTTCTTCGCCACGGCCGGGCTGCGGATGGATCTCACCGGCCTGGCCGACCCGCCGGTGCTCCTCGCCGCGCTCGCCGTGCTCGCCGTCGCCGTGGTGAGCAAGTTCGCCGGCACGTTCGTCGCCGCGCTGGGCAGCCGGCTCAACCGGTGGGAGGCGCTCGCGATCGGCGCGGGGATGAACTCCCGGGGTGTCGTCCAGATGATCATCGCGATGGTCGGGCTGCGGCTGGGCGTGCTGAACACCCAGTCGTACACCGTGGTCATGCTGGTCGCCATCGTCACCTCGCTGATGGCGCCGCCGGTGCTGCGCGCCGCGATGCGGCGGGTGGAGACCACCGCCGAGGAGCAGCTGCGGCAGGCCGCCCGGGCCGTGCCGGCGCCGGAGCTGCGGTCGGCGCCGCCCCGGTGACCGGCGGCCTCCGCGCCGGTCCGGCCACCGGGACGGTACGCCGTCAGAGCGGCCCGCGGCCCGCCCGCAGCACGAGCAGCGCGAGCTGGGTGCCCTCGTCGCCGATGCCGGCGCGGAACCGGGCCAGGATCTCCTGCTCCCGGGAGAGGACCAGGCGGGTGCCGCCCGAGGCGAGCCGCAGCCGGCCGATCTGCCGGGAGAGCCCGGCGCGCTCCTGCCACAGTCCGATGATCGTCGCGTCGATCTCGTCGATGCGCCGTCGCATCGACGAGATCTCCGGGGGCCGGCCGTCGGCCGGTCGGGTCGGCGTACCCGTCGTCTCGTCCACCATCGACCTCCTCGTGCGGTGTCGGGGCCGGTGCCGATGCTGACCGTCCCCGCCCGATCCGGGAAGCGGGTCACCGTTCGACTGCGTCCGGGCGTCAGTCGTACGCGTGCCGGCGCGCTGCCCAATCGCGACGCCAGCCCCTACAGTGCTTCCGGCATGCATCCCGACCGATCCCTGGAGGGAGCGCCGTGGCCGACGCCGGAACCGTGACGCGCGCCCAGCCGGCGCCGGAGCGCGCCGCCGACGCCCCGACCCGGGCCTCCCGGCTGCGCTTCTGGCGGTCGCCGGCGGACCAGCCGCGCTGGGCCCGCCCGGCGCTGCTCGCCGTCGCCGCGCTCGCCGCCGTCGTCTACGGCTGGCAGATCCGGCACGCCGGGTACGCCGAGTACTACGCGGTCGCGGTACGCAGCATGTCGGTGAGCTGGCGGGCGTTCCTGTTCGGCGCGTTCGACCCGGGTGCCACGGTGACCGTCGACAAGCTGGCCGGGGCCTTCCTGCCACAGGCGCTCTCCGCCCGGCTGTTCGGCTTCCACCCGTGGTCGCTGGTGCTACCCCAGGTGGTCGAGGGCGTGGTGTCGGTGCTCGTGCTGTACCGCCTGGTCCGCCGCTGGTGCGGCGCGCCGGCCGGGCTGCTCGCCGCCGCGATGTTCGCCCTCACCCCGATCGTCGCGTCGATGTTCGGGCACCCGATGGAGGACGCCGCGCTGACCATGTGCCTGGTGCTGGCGGCGGACGCGTTCGTCGCCGCGCTGGCCGGGGCGCGCACGGGCCGGCTGGTGCTCGCCGGGGTCTGGGTCGGCCTCGGCTTCCAGGCGAAGATGCTCCAGTCCTGGCTGGTGCTGCCCGCGTTCGCGCTGACCTGGCTGGCGTTCGCCCCGGCCTCCTGGCGGCGCCGGCTCGGGCAGGTGGCGCTGGCCGGCGCGGTCACCGTGGCGGTGTCGCTGGCCTGGGTGCTGCTGCTCACCGCCGTGCCTGCCGGGGACCGCCCCTACGTGGACGGCACCACGAACGACAGCGCGGTCGCCATGGTCTTCGGCTACAACGGCCTGGACCGGTTCGGCGGGCACGTGCCGGGCGCGGTCCGCTCCGGGTTCACGACCCCGGACCCCGCGGCCCCGCCGGGCCCTGGCGACCCGGCCGCGCCGCCGGCCGAGTCCTGGCACAAGCTGGTGGACGCCGGGTACGCCACCCAGATCGGCTGGCTCTACCCGCTGGCGCTGGCCGGCCTCGTGGCGGGACTGCTGCGGCACCGCCGCGCCGGCCCGGCCGCGCCCACCCGGGCCGGTTCCGTGCTCTGGGGCGGCTGGCTGGCCACGGCCGTGGTGGTGTTCAGCGGGATGACGCTGACGCACCGGGCGTACCTGGCCACGCTGGCCCTGCCGCTGGCCGCGCTCGCCGCCGCCGGGGTCGTGGTGTCCTGGCGCGGTCTGCGGGACCGGTGGGCCACCTGGCTGCTCCCGGCGGTGCTGCTCGTCCAGCTCGCCTGGACGGCTCACCTGGCCGGCCGGTACGCCGGGTTCCTGCCCTGGCTGACCTGGCCGGCGCTGGCCGCCGCCGCGGCGGCCGGCGTGGCGCTGGTCGTCGTGGGCCGGCGGCCGGGGCGGTCG